>DASYMB010000313.1:0-16840 GCA_036009285.1 Pyrinomonadaceae bacterium
CGAACACATCGCTCCTTTTGAGAAGCTGGTAAATCTCGGGGTTAGGAACTTTTTCCAACACCGTGATCCAATCACGTTCCCACAACACGTCGTCGCGATAACTCTCATCACACACGAAGCCGCCGTCGAGGAGCAACAAGCCGATATCTTTGCCCGTGCGCTCGCGAAGTTCCTCGACCGCTTCGGCCACGTCCCGAAAACCATAGCTCGGGAAAAAAACGCCGATCGAACAAACCCGCTTTTCCTGTACTAGATAAGGCTGTACCAGTTTTTCGGTTGCGAACGACAGCCTCGCGTCGCGCTTGCTCGACGGATTTGGCAGCAGACAAGGAATAACTACGATCGGCTGGCGCACGTTTAGGTCTTCCGTCAACCAGCGGCGCAAGTCTTCGCTCACCACCACGAATTCATCGATTGCGTTGATGGCGCGATGGAATAGCCAACGCTGGATCCTGCCGAATTGCGGATAGCGTTTCGGCAAGGAACCGTCGAGAACGTTTTTGAACCACTCAAAGCCGAGTAGTCGTTTGAGCACCAGCCACACGGGTAGCAAAAGTGGATTGGGATATTCGAGATGAAAGTGTGAAGCGTCAAGAATGCGCGCCTTTCGTCCTTCAGCAATCAACGCCCAAAGCGTTCCTAGTCTTCGATGAGCGATGAACCGCACTTTAGCGTGTTCGGGCTTGGCGCGCCCGTAAGCCCACACGCAAACGTTCGCACCCAGACGCGCCACCAGCGCCTGCATGTAAATCGCGACCCCACCATAAGGCGGGGGCAGTGGCCCAAAGAGTATAATTCTTTTGCTCATTGAGAACTTGGAGAGCGACAGAATACATATTGCGCTCCTGCTGAGCCAGCGGCGGCGAGCGGGCGTACAGGCATCATCTTACTGGGACCGCGGGCGCCCTCCCCCGCCTGTTCCGCATGCCACTTAGCGATGTCGCTGAATATAGCCGTACTTGAGTGACCCGTTGCTTGATGGGGCGAGACAGCGCGCGGTCCGAGTAAAGCGTTGAGTTACCATCGTCATTGTTGAATTCAACTGGCTTATTAGAAAATCCGATGGACAGAAACTGAGAGAGTCCTCCAGGATAACCAGCATGATCGCAACTGAGTTGCAGGAAGAAACTGCGCAGACATTGCCGGGTGCCCCGGCGACCGTGGCGGTGGTTGTGCCTTCCTACAATCACGCGCGGTTTATCGAAGCAACGCTGGGCTCGATCATGAAGCAGACACTCCAGCCGGCGCAGTTAATTGTTATCGACGACGGTTCCAGCGACGGCTCACCGGCTTTAATCGAGCAGGCACTGAATCAGTGCTCCTTTCCCTGCGAGTTTGTAGCTCGCGACAATCGTGGTCTATGCGCAACCTTGAACGAAGGCTTTGAGCGCACTCGCGGCGATTACTTCGCTTACCTTGGCTCTGACGATTTGTGGCTGCCGGATTTTCTCGAAGCACGAGTGAGGTTGCTCGAATTACGGCCTGACGCTGTTCTCGCTTACGGTCACGCGTATTTGATCGACGAGCAAAGTCATATCGTCGACTGCACCGCCGATTGGGCGCGCTACACGGATGGCGATGCCCGCGAGATGCTTTTACAAACAACGGCGCCGATGAGCCCGACGGTGTTGTATCGCCGTGAGGTTCTCGAGCGGCAGCGCTGGAATGAAGCAGCGAAACTGGAAGACTACGATCTGTATCTGCGCCTGAGCGCTGCTGGACCATTCGCCTTCGACGCGCAGGTTTTATCGGCCTGGCGCCGTCATGAGTCAAACGTTAGCAGGGACCAGCGCCTTATGCTGGATGAACAGTTGCAGGCGCAGCGTGAGGCCGCGTTGAGATTTGGTCTAACTGAACCAGAGATTGCAGTGCTGCAGAGAGCAACGAGATTTAGCCGCGCTGAAGATTTCCTGAGAGTTGGAGAGAAATCGCAGGCGCTGAGTTTGATGATGCACAATTTGCGCGGCCTTAGTTCCCCGCGCACGACGGCGCGAATGCTGCTGCGAGTGTTGCTTCCTAATTCGTTCATGCGCGGTCGCGCGCGCGTCCGGCAACGCAAAGCTCACGAGCGATACGGCACAATTAATATCTAACGGCACCGCAATCTCTTAACTGGGACCGCGGGCTCTCGCCCGCCTCAAGCAACGGTTCACTCACGTCGGAGTTGAACCTTTCGACCTTACAGATGTGGCATTCAACGAAGCGGGCGAGACGCCCGCGGTCCAGTAGGAGCAGGCCAATAGAAGCGTTCTGGTGGTTTACTCAAAACGTTGTAAAGCAAACTGTTAGTTTGCGACCGATGCATTACCACTCCGTTGAGAGCCTGGGCTACCTCGCAAACTAACAGTTTGCTTTACTCACGTACGAAACCGAAAACATCCTGATGGTCGTCCCAGCCGCGTTCTTTGAAATAGACTTCGCGCAGGCCGCCCAGCCTGCGAACGCACGCGCGCACCCACGCAGGCGAGGTCAGCGAAACACCATAATCTTTCTCGTCCGGATAGTCTTCAAATCCGTAACCGATCTTTGGGTAGTCATTGCCAATCCGCTCGATTTGTTCTCCGGTAAGTCCGTAATCGAAATCCTGCGTGGGGATTCGTCGATACACAAAGTCGCCATGAGTAGTGAAGATCAACAGGCCGTTAGTTGAAAGATGTCGACGAAAGAGCGCCAGCAGCGAGGCGATTCCGGCTTCGTTTAGATGGGTCACCAGCGAGCCACACCAAATCAAATCAAATTCTTTGCCGAGTGAAACGTCGTCGAGGTTAAGCGAGGAAACGGCAGGCTGCGCGCCAAAGGTTCGCGCGCAAAACTCCACCGCGCCTGAAGCCAACTCGCAAGCCGTGATCTCTGCTTCGGGAAACCGGTGGACCAGGAACCGCAACACGCGACCGCTGCCACAGGGAAAGTCGAGGATATCTCGCGGGTCACTGAGATTTGCCCGCGCCAGTGCTTCATCAATACAGCGGATGGCCAACAGTCCGACCTTGTAGTAATGCACGCCGTCTTCGTTGTACATCCCATCGCGATAGTAGACGCGACTGCTGACGTTCCTGACCAGCTCGCGTTCGCGCGCGCTGAGCGATGGATCGGAAAGCAGTCGCCGCTTGCTTAGCAGCGGTCGAGGCGGAACGCTGCGCACCCAGCGGCGCACCGCTCCCAGGTAAGGCCAGAGCGGACGAGGAACAAAGCGCTTGAGTTTCTGAACGTTCATGCGCGAGTTATGAAAGTAATGAGCAACATATTCCGGGACCTTCCTTGACGCCGCTGTTTGAGGGTCTTTAGACTGGCCAACCTGATCTAAAGCAACACAAGCATCTTAAGGTTTCAACTGCAACTGAACAATGCGCGCGTGCGCTTGTAAAGCAAACTGTTAGTTTGCGGTGCATGGTGACAGTTCATGAGTCGTCCGCAAACTAACAGTTTGCGTTACACTTCCAGGAAGCTTATCGGAATTAGACCGCGCCAGAAAAATATCTTCAATGGATTTGGAAACCAGCAAACTTGCCAGCAAGCTTCCCCAAGCCGCATCCGCACCAGGCGTTCGACGCCTGGGCTTGGAATCAAGTGAAGCCCCGGAGCTAACGGCCCGCGAAAAGCACACGCTGATCAAATCAGAACAAAGCGGAGTGAAACTCAATCTCGGCGAGCTATGGTATTACCGCGAGCTGCTCTACTTTCTTACTCTCCGTGACATTAAAGTTCGTTACAAGCAAACGTTGATGGGCGTGGCCTGGGTCATCATTCAACCGCTGACGACGGTGCTCATCTTCACGCTCGTCTTCAACCGCTTCGTGCGCCTGCAGACGGGCTCGCTGCCGTATCCGCTGTTCGCGCTTTCGGGTTTGCTGCTCTGGTTGTTTTTCGCTAACGCCGTCACCAACAGCACCCACAGCCTGGTGAGCAACGCAAACCTGATTACGAAAGTGTATTTTCCGCGGATGTTCATTCCAGCCGCTTCAGTCGGCGCCGGTCTGGTCGATCTGGCGGTGGCCTTTCTGCTGTTGCTAGTCCTGTGCTTTTACTACGGCGTGGCGTTGACTTTGAACGTCCTGCTGCTGCCACTTTTCGTTTTGTTGATGGCGTTGCTCGCGTTGGGAATGGGTCTGCTATCGGCGGCGGTCACGGTAAAGTATCGCGACCTTCGCCACGCGCTTCCCTTCATCATCCAGCTCTGGATGTTTGCATCGCCCGTTATCTACCCGACCAGCATTGTTCCGGCGAGATGGAAATGGCTGGTTACTATCAATCCGGTCGCCGGGATCATCGAAGGGTTTCGGGCCTCACTGACGGGCCTGCCTTTCGATTGGATCCATGTGTCGATTGCAGCGGCGCTCACCCTGGCGCTGCTTGGCTTGTCTGCATATACCTTCCGGCGCCTCGAGGAAAGTTTCGCCGACGTGGTTTGAGTTTCCAAAGATGAACCCCGCGATCAAAATCAACCACGTCAGCAAACGTTACCGCATCGGCGGGCTGCATCCGGGATACATGACTTTCCGCGAAATGCTGGGCGGCGTCGTGACGGCGCCGTTTAGAAAACGCAATCACCGCAACGGTCAGCAAACGCTTTGGGCGCTCGACGATATTAATCTCGACATTGCGCAGGGCGAACTGGTCGGCATCATCGGGCACAACGGCGCCGGCAAATCAACGCTGCTGAAAATTCTTTCGCGCGTGACCAAACCGACCGCCGGTGAAGTCGAACTCTTTGGACGCATCGGCAGCCTGCTGGAAGTCGGCACCGGATTTCACCCGGACCTTACCGGGCGTGAAAACATTTTCCTCAGCGGCGCTATTTTAGGAATGCGACGCGCGGAGATCGAGCGGAAGTTCGATGAGATCGTGGCCTTCGCGGAGGTGGAAAAGTTCGTCGAAACTTCAGTCAAGTGGTATTCGTCGGGCATGTACGTGCGGCTGGCATTCTCGGTCGCGGCGCATCTCGAGCCGGAGATCTTGATGATGGACGAGGTGCTGGCGGTAGGTGATGCGGCCTTTCAACAGAAGTGTCTCGACAAGCTGCACGAAATTCGGCAGCAGGGCCGCACGATTCTCTTTGTCTCACACGACATGGCTGCTATCAGCCGGCTGTGTAAGCGGGTCGTTCTGCTTGAGAAAGGCAAAATCAGCTTCGACGGCGAGCCGCACGAGGTGGTTAAGCGCTATCTGAGTTCGAGCTGGAAAACCGGCGCCCTGCGAGAATGGCAGAACACGCGGGACGCTCCCGGCGACGAGGTCGTTAGACTCCGGCGCGTGCGCGTGCGCGTTGAAGACGGCGCCACGGTTTCCGTAGTTGATATACACAAGCCATTTGGTATCGAGCTGGTCTACGATGTGTTGGAAGATGATCATGCGCTCGTGCCGGTAATAGAATTTTATAACGAGGAAGGCACCGAGCTTTTCAGCACGCATGATACCAGCGCTGATTGGCGCCGGCGTTCGCGCCCACGCTCAACCTACAGAAGCACCGTGTGGATTCCCGGCAACCTCCTCGCCGAAGGAAGTTTGGTGGCCCACGTTTCGATCAGGTCGCACTTTCCAGCGAGCGTCCTGCACGCTCATGAACCGAACGCGATAGCTTTCCAGGTTATTGACAGTCCTTCAGCCGCTTCGGCGCGCGGCGATTATATTGGTCCCATGCCGGGCGTCGTGCGTCCTCTGCTCAACTGGACCACCGAGAATGATGTCGCGCTGAACCCGACCGCGCCAACCTCGACCAGCTAAGCGATAACACCTTTGCGCCGCCTAAAGAAACACCTCCAGGACAATCTATCGCTCTCGTCGAAACTGTTTTTGCGAGAACTGTATTCGAGCTTAAAGAGAACAGCGAGCGGACTCGCGCGCTTTCCGGGACTGGTAGTTAAGAGATTAGTTGGCTCTGGCGGAAGAGCCAAACTAACCGCTTTCGAGCCGCCGTCGCTGCCAACTGACATTACCAACCTTCCCGTTCAGAAAACACCGGCAGGAGATCGCACTGCGGACATTCAACGTTCAATTATCATTCCGGTTTTCAACAAAGCGGAGTTCACCTTCCAATGCATCCAGTCGCTCTTACAGGAAATCGACCTTCGTGAGAATGAAGTAATCGTAGTGGATAACGGTTCGACTGATCAGACCGATGCAGTCCTGGCTCATTTCCGGAATGTTGTGCGAGTGATCAGGAACGAAGAGAACCGCGGCTTTGTTGACGCTTGCAATCAAGGAGCAGCGGCCGCACGCGGCCAGTATCTGGTTTTTCTCAACAATGATACGAAAGTCTTGCCGGGTTGGCTCAGTCATCTGGTTGATACAATCGAGGCGGATCCTGCAAACGGCGCAGTGGGTTCGATATTTCTCTATCCCGACGGATCAATTCAGGAGGCAGGCGCCATCGTTTGGACCAACGGCGAGGCGCATCACTACGGCTGGGGCGCTTCGCCCGATGATCGACGCTTCAATTTCGCGCGTGAGGTCGATTACTGTTCCGCCGCCTCGTTGCTGATCAGAACAGAAATTTTCAATCGCCTCGGCGGCTTCGATCGGCGTTTCGCTCCCGCCTATTACGAAGACGTTGATTTGTGCTTTGGCGTGCGCTCGCTCGGTTACCAGGTCCGCTATCAACCAATGTCGCGACTGGTGCATTTTGAAGGCGCCACCGCGGGGTCTGACACGACCAGGGGATTCAAGCAGTTTCAGATCGTTAACCGGGAAAAGTTTGTCCGGAAATGGCGCAGTGTTCTCGAGCGTGATCACCTGGCAAAGAACCTGAAGCAACTCACGGATGCAAGCAATCGAAATCGAGATCGGCCGCGCATCGTGGTGTTCGATGAACGCGTTCCCAGCCCTGACCGCGATGCCGGCAGTTTACGAATGTTCCTAATCCTCAAGACGCTCGCTAAATGGTGTCATGTGATCTTCGTGCCATTTAACCGGCCGCAGAGTATCGATTACGAACGCGCGCTCTGGAAAGCAGGAATTGAAACAGCCGACGCGGTGGACTATCGCCGCCTGCTGAAGCACAGAAATGTTAAGGCCGCGATCGTCAGCCGGCCCAGCATGGCGGAAGCGTTGGTCCATCGTATTCGTCGCGTTAATCCAAACGCAGGAATTGTTTTTGATATGGTCGATACCCACTTTCTCAGGCTGCAACGCGAGTACCAGATCACAGGCGACGCGGCTACGCTCGCAGAAGCCCAGCGCTACCGAAAGCTGGAACGACAACTGGCGGAGCGGAGCGATATCGTTTGGTGCGCTTCAGGTGAAGACAAAGAAGTCATGCAGCGCGAGGCGCCGGCGACAAGAATTGAAGTCGTTCCCACCATCCATGAACTCCGCGACTGCGGCAAGCCTTTCGAGGACCGGCAGGGTTTGCTTTTCATCGGCAACCTCGCGCATCGACCTAACGACGACGCAGTTCTGTTTTTTATGCGCGAGGTTTATCCGCGTGTTCGGCAGAAGCTGCCCAACGTGCGGCTGGAGATCATCGGCGATAATCCTTCGGCCGCTATCGCTGTTTACAACCGGGGAGAAGTGCGGGTCAGAGGATACGTCTCCGATGTGGAGCCTTACCTGCGCGACGCGCGCGTCTTCGTCGCGCCGCTCAGATTCGGCGCCGGTATCAAGGGCAAGGTGGGTGAAGCGATGGCCCACGGCATTCCCGTGGTTACTACGTCGATCGGAGCCGAAGGCTTTGGATTAACTCACGGGCTTGACGTGATGATTGCAGACGATCCGGAATCATTCGCAGCGGTGATACAGCAACTGTACTCGGACCAGGAGTTGTGGCAGCGAGTGGTGGACAACAGCCGCCGGCGGATCGAAACTTACTTTACGCCGGATGTAATTGCAAAAACCATCAACAACTCAATCAGGGAAGTGGGGCAGGCGTAAAGCAAACTGTTAGTTTGCGTAACGTGGCCAGGCTCAATTGAGTGGCTACCTGGTGCCCCGCAAACTAACAGTTTGCTCTAAAGTTCAATCCAGCGGTCGTACCAGAGGCTTACATTGAGAAGCGCCCAGAGATGAAAACTCCAATCGCGCGCGCCGCGCCGGTGTTCGTCAATAAGCCGCGCAATAGAGTTATAGTCAAACAACTCCCGCCGGCGAATTGAAGAATTCATGATCATTCCCTCCAGCACTTTCCCAGGTTCACCGCGGAACCACTCACGAATCGGCGCGCCAAAACCACGCTTCGGACGATAGAGCAAATCCGAAGGTAAAACTTTTTCGAGCGCGCGCTTCAAAATGTGTTTCCCACTTCGGCCTTTGATCTTTAGATCGACCGGAAGACCCATCACGTATTCCACCAGATGGTGATCGAGAAAAGGAACGCGCGCTTCGACCGACGTGGCCATCGTCATTTTGTCCACGCGCATCAACAGCAACTCCGGCAACCGCAGCTTCAGTTCCAGGTAGGCCATGCGTGCCGCGAAGTCGGAGTCAGGTCTGACTTGAGCGATGTGCTCGAGGTGTTTCCGCACGGCTTCGTATGACGACAGCCCATTCAAACGTGCGGTGATTTCCGGCGACAAAACTCGGCGTTTGAATTCTTCGTCGAAGACTATCGCGCCTCCCCAGAAAAGCGGCTCTCCGGCGCCGAGCCGTCGCATCAGTTCAGAGGCGGTGCGCGTATTTTGCGTCAAGTGCGTTAAGGGCTTTGAGAGGCTGGCCAGCGAACTGCGAAGCGAACCAGGAAGTTTTTGCGCGTGACTCCAAAACAACTGATTGATCCGCACGTATTTTCTAAACCAGTCGTAGCCGGCAAATATTTCATCAGCACCTTCGCCAACCTGCACCACCACCGTGCCGCTTTCGCGCGCCAGCTTGGACACGTAGTAGAGCGGCACGCAGACCGGATCGGCAATCGGCTCATCCTGATGGAAAATCATTTCAGGAAGAAACTTCTGCATCTCCGGCCGGCCAATGATCACCTCATGGTGATCGGTGCCGAAGCGTTTGGAGATGGCCCGCGCGCTGTCGAGCTCGTTCAGTTCATCTGTATCTTCGAAACCCACGGTGTAGGTTCGCACCGGCTGCGACATCAGCTCCGACATCAGGGCGACGTTCGCTGAAGAGTCAACGCCGCCGGAAAGAAATACGCCGAAGGGAACGTCAGACATCATGCGCTTGCGAATTGAATCTCGCAGCCGGCGCAGTATTTCTTCGCTGTGTTCAGCTTCGCTGCGATTCTCGGTGGTCGCGGGCGGAAGCGCGTCCCAATACTGTTTAAGATCCGTCGAGCCGTCGCGCTTGACGATGAGCATGTGTCCGGCGGGCAATTTCTGAATATCGCGGAACATCGTGCGCGGCGCCGGAGTGGTGAGGAATGTCAGGTAGTGATAAAGCGACGCTTCATCAACTTCGGGCGTCACCGCTGGATGCTGCAGAATCGCTTTGATCTCGGAAGCGAAAATGAAGCGCCCGTCTCGGTGATAAAAATAGAGCGGCTTAACGCCAATGCGATCGCGCGCGACCACGAGCTGCTCGCGCTCGGCATCCCACAACGCAATTGCGTAGTCCCCCTCGAGCTCGTTAACAAAATCCGGACCGCGCTCTTCGTAGAGATGAAGGATCGTCTCCGAGTCAGTGTGTGAAGCATAAACGTGGCCACGTTGCTCGAGTCCTTCACGCAGGCGCGCATGGTTATAAATCTCGCCGTTGAAAACCAGCCAGACCCGATCGGTGCAACCATGCATCGGTTGATTGCCGGCTTTAGAAAGATCGATGATCGAGAGCCGACGAAAACCAAGACCGAGGCGCGCCCCATCCATTACCTTCGCGCCGGCGTCGTCAGGTCCGCGATGCGTCATCTCATCGCGCATGCGCTCGACGAGCGACAGCTCAACCCGTCCTGCGCTCGCGCCATATTCCCAGATTCCGCAGATGCCACACATAACAACAGATGTTAGATGTCAATGTCAGATGTCAGATGTCAGAGACGGCCTCGTTCTCATTTAGTTTTCTCTGTGCAACCTCTGTGTTCTCTGTGTCTCGGTGGTGAATGGTTTTCGCGATTGTTACCACAGAGGACACAGAGGTTGCACAGAGAAGATTGAAATCAGGAGCTTACTCTCCAGTTTTGATAACCCTTAGTCGCTCCTCTATATCTTCACCGGCACACACCGGCATGATCGCCCAGCGAAGTTTAGAAGGAAGGGTAGACTTAGCTGTCCAACATGCCGAAACCGATTCGTCCTTGGAACCGTAATGTCGCGACGTGAACTGCGCTTCGAGTTCCGCAGCCTGATCGAGATCAAGCGAACGAACAATCAAATATGCTCCACTCCCCGTGTCGCGCGCTAAGACGCTGTCAGTCTCGAAAAGTGTTACCTCAAGGCCAGCGTCGAAATGAAACCGCGCGGCAATCTCAGGTTCCCCGCTGCCGAGAATCTCGTCTTCAATCAACCACCAGCGTTCCGGCTTGTAGAAAGTAATTGTGCGCCGATGCTTTGCCGGTTCAGCCAGGCGCTCGTAGCCCGAATGCTCAGCAACAATGCGGTCGCGCTCAGGCGTGCTCTCCCAGAACAAAACTTCGACGCGCGCTTCGCCTCCGATAACAAATGGCGCATCTTCGTCCGTAGTGTTTTGCTCTGCCTCGTTGATTTGGATAGTTGAATGATAAGCGGTTGAGCGAAACCGGTGCCGGTCGCACAGGTCAGCCGTGTAAACGAAGGTGCCGGGATCGACCATGAAAGCTCGACCACACGCAGAAACCTCGACGCTCAACGCGTCGTTGTGCCGGTGTGAAGCGGGCCTGCCTGTTTTCGCACCGTTTGCATTGAACAAAAGAAACAGGTCGTCATGCCGCAGCACGTATGTGCCCGCGTCGGGAAAAGCCTTTGATGAAGTTTCTTCACTTGAATACGCAAGCTCTTCGTAGTTTCGCGAACTTTCCTCGCCTAAGGTCCACAACAACTCTGGCGGTGCTTCAAGCCCCTTGATTTTCAACCGCGAATCATTGAAAGCCGTTGCTCCCAGAGCTAAAAGATAGCAGTGATCGTCCGCATTGCGCGAGACGATCGGCAAGACCTGGCCGCCATCCGTATCGCCGATGAGCGGAGCGAAACCGTCGGGCCTCAGCATCGCGCACAGGTAGCCCAGCATTGTATGAAGCTTACGCCAATACTTGTCGGGGATCTTCATTTCGTTTGCCCGGCAAAGAAGAAACGAATAGAGAAGCAATTCAAGTACGAAGCGGTGATAGCCGGTTGAGGATTCATAGTCGGGGCCGTCGGGCAGGACCTGTTTGTCGATCTCGTTTAGCATTTCTGCCAGGGCAAACTCGCGCCAGTCGCGAGCGGCACTGAACTCCGGCAGCATGATGGCGATCCATAATAAACCGGCAATGTCAGACAAATAATGGTTGCTCGTCGCGATGTGAGTAAACTCCAGATTGCGGCGGATGTGAGAACCATGCTGATCGAACATTGTCAACAACATCAGCAGACGGTCTTCGTTCAAATTTGGCGAACGACGAAACAGCGAGAAAGCGGCAAGCAAATTCATAGCGCGCAAAGCTACTTCCATCGCGCACGACCAATTAGCGCCCCGTCCGAGCGGATTTTGTTCGCGCCAGCTTTCGACCTGCGTTAGAAACTCAGTTGTAAACTTTTCGTCACTCGTCAGCGCATAGGCACGGCCCACGGTAAGCAAGTGGCCGAGGCGATTGAGTTCCCACAACACTCGGATGTCGGAGCCGTCGTTATGCCACAAGGGAATGTCGGCGTGATAATCAAGCGGCCAGGTTCTTCCTGAGAGAGGATCGCGCTGCCAGTCAATAGGGTCTCCAAAATCCTTCTCGCCAAAACCCAACAAGGGCCACCGGTGATCTTTCGTTATGATCCTGGCCGACTGGATCAGCCGCTCAGTTTCATCAGGAAAAAGATTTCGCTGCAGCGCCGCGGTAGAGTTCGACAGTTCAAAGCCGGAAAAAAACGATGGCGTAGGACGCTCACGAAAGTGCTTCAATAGATCGAATGATGAGAGGTTTTGAAATTCGGGTCGCAGGCGCGCGGGTTCAGATGCCAGCTCAGCAAGCAGCGCCCGTTCGCGGCGCGTATTAATTGCAGCGCGGCCCCGTCGAAAAGCCTCGAGCATCGCTCGACCGAAACTTACCCTGCCGCCCAGCACGCTGCGGATTCCTTTCGAGAGCGATGATTTGTTGGGGCCTTCCGAAGAGTTTGGCAATTGAGCGACGCCTTCAAAATTCAGCTCAACAATCGACTGGAAATCAATTCCTTCTCCCAACCCGAGTAGCGGGTGGAAGCGTAAAGCCTGGAGTGAAGCGAAGCGGAACCCCAGGATAATAAAGGTAAGAGAACCAAGCGCGCGAAGCGTGCGATAGCGTAAGAAAGGCACGATCTTCTCACGGCAGGTGACTGTCGCCCGCTTTGCGGGCTTTGGGCCTTGTACTCTAACGATCCTGGGGTTCCGCTCCGCTCCACCCCAGGCTTTATGCTCACGCCACGCTTCGCGGGCTCAGGCAAACTCTTCAAAGCGCGTCGACAATGCGCTCTGCCGTGTGCCCATCCCAGAGCGGAATGCTAACAGCTTTTTTCGAAGGTTCGTTAAGCGCGACTTCAGCCGCGGCAATTATCCTGTCGGGGTCAGTCCCAACTATCGTGTTCGTGCCCGTCGTAACTGTGATCGGACGCTCGGTGTTTTCGCGCAAAGTCAGACAGGAAATACCCAACACACTCGTCTCTTCCTGAATGCCGCCGGAATCGGTAAGCACCAAACGCGCGCCGCTATAGAGACTAAGAAAGTCCAGGTAGCCCAGCGGATCAATCAGTCGCAACGCTTTTATTTTTTCGAGTCGCTCGTCTAACCCAAGCTCGGCGATTGTTTTCCGCGTGCGTGGATGAACCGGAAAAATTACCGGCAGCCGTTCGCTGATGTTTTCGAGTGCCTCGATGATCCTGCGAAAGGCCGCGGGGTCGTCAACATTTGACGGTCGATGCAGAGTCAGCACTGCATAACTCTGGTCTATGAGACCCAATCGATCTCTTATCGCCGACTGCCGCGATCGCTCCAAATGTTTGTAGAGCGAATCGATCATGACGTTCCCGACCAGCCGAATTCGCTCGGGCGGAATTCCTTCGGCGCGCAGGTTCTCATCTGCGTCAGGGGAAGGAGTAAACAGCAGGTCCGCAATCTGATCGGTTAGCAGCCGATTGATTTCTTCCGGCATCGTGCGATCGCCGCTGCGCAGTCCCGCCTCGACGTGTGCAACCTTCACGCCCAGCTTCACGCAAACCAGCGCGCACGCGAGGGTTGAATTAACATCGCCCACCACTAAAACCCAATCGGGTTTTTCCTGTAAAACTACCGGCTCGAAACGCTCCATGACGGCCGCTGTTTGCGCCGCATGCGAGGCGGAGCCAACGCCGAGATAGATGTCTGGCCGTGGTAAATCCAGATCGTGGAAGAACGCTTCGGACATGGCCGCGTCGTAGTGCTGGCCCGTATGAACGACAAGCGGCGTAAACTCTCGTTCGCGCCGCTTCATTGCTTCCACGATTGGCGCGACCTTCATGAAGTTGGGCCGCGCGCCGACAACGTTGACTACTTTGAGCACTATTCGTAAGCCTTGCTGCGATGTCGGACCGCCACAACTTCGACTTGCCTATTCGCGTCATCTATTGAGTAAATGACTCGATATTCGCCGATTCGAATCGCCAGCGGTTTATTGCACCTACAAGCTTCCGACAGCCCGAAGGTCGCGGATTTGCAGCAATTAAGTGGAATGAGTGAACAACGCGGACTCGTATGCTTCCATCAAGCGCGCGGATTTCCTTTTGCGCGGAACGGTTTACACTAACAGCGTAGGCCGCTTCACTCATTCAAAAGTCCTTCGGCGCGCAATTCGGCCTCAAACTCCGCGAGCGGCATTGTAGGCTCGCCTTCGCGCCCCTCCGCGACAATATTGTCATAAATGTCTTCCCAGAGTTCTCCCCACTCTCTTAGATCCAGCTGCACCGCTACCCTTCTACCTTCTGCGTCAGTAACGAATTGAATTCCCCGTATTGCCAAAACGCGATATCTCCTCTCTGCCTTATCTATCAAGCCACCTGAAAGTTCTCTGCCCGGCGTGATCATAAACCGATCATACAACGCTCATGTTTTGATTTTAAGGTGTACTAATCGCCGGACCATTTCCGTCCTCGAAGTGACAGCGTACGGCGTCTTTTATTTGCTCACGAAGACTTGCTAAATCCTCAGCTTCGGTAAAGATTGATTGCCCAAGGGCGCGCGCCGTAAAGCCCCTTCAGGCGCGTTCTCCACTAGAAAAATTAACTCGTCCATAGTTCACCTTAAAACAGTTGCATTCTAAAGCCTAATTATCCGCGCGCTGCTGTCGCGACGCACATCGCCGTTGAGCGCGTTGCGCGTGTCAACAATCAACGAGCTCAGTTGGCAAACGCGTTGGTAGTTCGTGGCGCTGTGATCGGTGACAATCACCACGCAATCCGTTACGCGCAACTCTTCATCAGTTAACGGCACGGAGTCGAGCGGCGCGCCACCACCCTCAGTGTGCGCGTCGTCGAAGTGGACTTCCTTCACAAAAGGATCGTGGTAGCGCACGTCCGCGCCCTTCGCTCGCAGTCGATCGATGATCGACAACGCCGGGCTCTCACGGACGTCGTCAATATCTTTCTTATAAGCCACGCCCAGCAACAGAATACGCGAACCCTTCATCGACTTGCTTTCGTCGTTCAAACCATCGGCCACCAGTTGGACCACGTGTTCCGGCATGCGCGAATTAACTTCCTCCGCCAAGCCGATGAAGCGCGAATCAAAGCCGTGTTGCCGCGCCTTCCAGGATAAATAATGCGGATCGAGCGGGATGCAATGGCCGCCGATTCCCGGGCCTGGATAAAAAGGCATGAACCCAAACGGCTTCGTGGCCGCCGCGCGAATCACTTCCCAAGTATCAATGTTCAGCGCGTAACAAAGCCGCGCCATCTCGTTTGCCATGCCGATGTTTACTGCGCGAAAAGTGTTTTCCAGCAGCTTGGCGGTTTCCGCAACCCGCGCCGAGCTGACCGCGTGGACCTCTTTAACAATCTGTGAATACAGATCGGCGGCGGCTTCGGTTGAGTCAGGCGTAACGCCGCCGACTACCTTGGGAATGTTGTGTGTTTGATATTCAGGGTTGCCGGGATCGACTCGTTCGGGCGAGAAGGCCAACAGGAAATCGGTGTCGAGCTTTAGCCCGGTCTCCTCAAACATCGGCAGCAGGACCTCATCGGTAGTGCCCGGATAAGTGGTCGACTCGAGAATGATTAACTGTCCCCGGTGCAGACGCTTTTTGATTTCTTCGGCTGCGGCCAGGATGTACGAAACGTCCGGCTCTTTCGTTTTCCTGAGCGGCGTGGGAACGCAGATGATGACCGCGTCGCATTCTTGCAAGTGATCGAAATCGGTGGTGGCGCTGAGGCGTTTGCTTTCGACGAGATCTTTCACGACCGATGAATTCACGTCGCCGATGTAGGAACCGCCGGCATTGATCTGCGCGGCCTTATTCTCATCAACCTCGAAGCCGGTCGCCTGGAAGCCGCTGCCGGCAAACTCGGCGAGCAGCGGCAAGCCTACATAACCCAGGCCGACCACGCCGACATGCGCCTGCTTCGTTTTGATCAGATCGCTTATTTGTTCCTTAACCATTTTTCTGTTTATTCCTCAGTCTCCATTAGCCAAAACCCTCGCAAGACCCAAGCAGGCAAGACTATTGGAGCGTTGCGGCGAGTGTCAAGCATTGAGGTTTTCTCGACTTGTCGAGGGCGGTGGTAAGACTACCAAACTGCTTGTGAGGAACAACGACTCTGGCTATTATCGATCTTATACGAGAAAAAGTGCGGACGGGCGAATACGAGTTTGCGATTCCACACTTCTTCGAGGAGTTGTCGAACGACGACTTGGCCTTTGCTGACATCGAAAGAGTAATAGCGACAGGACGCATCCGGCGAAGGTTCAGACGCGACCCACGAGGCATCCGTTATGAAATAGTGGGAACTGCTACGGAGGAGCGCGAGGTTGCGGTAATCTGCCGCCTCAAAGAAACTGGCAAACTTCTCGTCATCACCACCTACGCGCTAGACTAAAAAAATGAATAATAACAAACCAACCTACGACTACGGGAAATGTCACGTCTGCGGAGAGCAAATGCAGGAGAAGCTTATCAACCAAGACTTTTGGTTGAAGGGGAAGCTAATAGTGATTGAGTCCGTGCCGGCTGGCGTTTGCCCTCAGTGCGGCGAGAAGATCGTTAAAGCAGATGTTGGCCGTCAACTCGCAACACTCATCGCGAATCTCAGACGCCTACCGAACAAAAGAACCATTAGCGTGCCCGTCTTGAAATATGCGAAAGAAGTTGCTTGATCTATGAGCACCCAGAGATGGTCTGACGATGCCAGCTTCTACGGCACATTATTGGAGCTTTGGGCGCTTGAAGAATACATAAGCATTCTCGAGGTGCAGTTACCATCTTTGACCGAGAAGGAAAAACATCGACTCCGTCAAGACTTGAGGGCCGACGACGAACAAGGGTTGCACTACACGGAGATAGCTGAAATTGAACTTGACGAGGGAATCACGACGAGACTCATAACCGGAAGCGCTCTGATCGCTACTTGGGCAACTTTCGAATCTGCAGTCCGACGAGCGGCAGGTATCCTAGGACAACCAAGAGAGGCAATCCTAGACACGTCTCAAAAACTGTTTAAGAGACTCGGGATTCCACACCCCAATCAAATCAAAGACTTCTATTCTCTAAGGAATGCGCTGGCGCACGCAAATGGACGAGTTGAGGATATCGCGCTGGACCGTGCAAACGAGAAGCGGCTGAAGGAAGTAAATGAAATTG
>DASYMB010000314.1:0-9178 GCA_036009285.1 Pyrinomonadaceae bacterium
ACACGCGAGCAGCGTTTGAAAGGGGCGCCACTTGCCGAAGATCAGTGCTGCAAGCGCAATGAAGCCGCGGCCAGACGTCATGTTTCTGGTGAATAACGACGACTGCCCGATCGAAAGGTAAGCGCCGCCAATACCTGCCAACAGTCCCGACAACAGAACCCCAGCGTATCTCATTCGCGCGACCGGAACGCCCGCCGCATCCGCCGCTTCAGGATTTTCCCCTACCGACCGAAGCCTTAGTCCGAACGGAGTTTTATAAAGTACGTACCAGGTGATCGGGACGAGGGCGAAAGCAATCAACATCGGCAGCCGCGGAATCAATTGCCCCCTGGGAATCTGCGGCGTGGAGCCGGACGACAGGAAAAATGCGCCGCTAAGAAACGCCGGCAGACCAAGCATGAGAATATTGATGGCCGTTCCCGTCACCACCTGATCGGCTTTGTAACGAATGCAAGCAACCGCATGGACCGCGGCAATCAACAGACCCGCCAACATGCCGGCAGCCAGACCCACAAACGGATTCCCCGCCGCGTAGGTGACCGCGGCTGCGGTGAACGCTCCGGCCAGCATCATTCCCTCCAAAGCAATGTTGATGACGCCTGAACGTTCGGAGAACAAACCGCCGAGTGCCGCCAGGATCAAGGGAGTAGAGAGGCGAATGGTCGACCAGATAAGTGCTATGGTGAAAATTTCTGACATAGACTAAACCTTTTTGGTTTACACCTTCGCGAGTTACACCTTCGACCGTTTCAGTAATCCAAACTTCGCAAACGGACCACGGAAAAAAGCTTCGGCCGCCACGAACAGAATTATTGTACCCTGTAACACCTGGACGATATCTTTCGTCACGTGTTGCGTGAAGGCGTCGACGGGAATGCCGCCACGCTGAAGCACGGCAAACAGCAGCGCCGATATGATCACGCCCACCGGATGGTTGCGCCCGAGCAGCGCTACCGCAATTCCGGTGAAACCATAGTTATCGGAAAACCCGTCGTAGTAACGATACCGGTAACCTAGCACTTCATTGATGCCAACCATCCCCGCGAGCGAGCCGGAGATGGTCATGGCGATAACAATCTGTTTGCGAACCGAGATGCCGCCATACTCGGCAGCGCTGGGATTGGTTCCAGTTGACCGCAGCTCATAGCCCCATTTCGTCCGCCAAAGAAAAATATAGACCAGCCCGCAACAGATCAGAGCCAGCACGAACGCCAGATTGAGCGGAATAAATTGAGGCATGCCGGGAATAAACTTGCCCAGCCGCGCGATGTGGGCGCTTTGTCCGATGGGAATGCTTTCCATGATCGGATCGCCCGGCGCTTTGTAATGGTATTGAGTGAAGTAGCTCAGCAGTGCTACCGCCAGAAAGTTCAACATGATGGTATTGATAACTTCGTGCGATCCAAAGCGTGCTTTCAACACGCCGGGGATGGCACCCCAGACGCCGCCGCCGACAATTGCCGCTATGAAACACATCGGGATCAAAAGCCAGGGAGACAGATTCGCGAAGGTAATGCCTACCCAGGCGGTAGCAAACGCGCCTATGTAGAGTTGGCCTTCCGCGCCAATGTTGAGCAGGCCACAACGAAAAGCCACGAGCACGGCCAAGCCCGTGAAGATTAGTGGCGTTGCATAAAAAAGTGTGTAGCCGATGCCGACGGGCCAGGAGAAGGCGCTGCCGAAAAGTAAGCGATATGCTTCGATGGGGTTATCGCCAATGATGAGGATCAGGATTCCGCCGACAATAAAGGCGGCCACGACGGCGATCAGGGGAAACAAGAGTTCGCGTAGTAGTTTCATTTTGGTTTGAATTTCGTACTTTGTTCTTAGTACTTTGATCTCTGTGCTTCAATCTAACAGCCGCCGAATCCCCAGTCGGTTAACTCAAAGCACAAAGCTCAAAGAACAAAGTTCCAAAGACGCAATCGGCAATCAAAAATCTTCTCAGTGTCCCCGCGTCATCAGCAATCCAATTTCTTCAATGGTTGCAACCTTCGGATCGACTTCACCCACCATGCGTCCTTCATGAATGATCAGTAGGCGGTCGGACAGCGACGTTACTTCTTCAAGCTCGGCAGACACCAGCAAAATCGCGCAGCCCGCATCGCGCAAACTAACGAGCTTGCGATGGATAAACTCGATTGCGCCAATATCAACTCCTCGCGTTGGCTGCGAGACCAGCAAAAGCTTCGGTTCGACTTTAAACTCTCTGCCGATTATTAACTTTTGCTGGTTGCCGCCCGAAAGAGCACGCGCGGGAAGATCAGGATTAGCCGGCCGCACATCAAACCCTTCGATAATCTCATTTGCTCGCCGGCGAATCGCCGCGTTGTCCAAAATTACGCCGGCATAACTCACGATCGGTTTCCGGTAGTGCACTCCGAGTATCGAATTTTCTGCAAGATCAAATTCGAGCAGTAGACCACGACGATGCCGATCTTCCGGAATGTGGGCGATTCCCACCTCGCGCCGCAAGCGCGCGCCTTCCCCGGTAATGTCTCGACCTTCAAACAGGATCTTTCCCGAAAGCTGCGACGGGCTTATTAATCCCGCGAGCGCTTCAATCAATTCCGTCTGGCCGTTTCCCTCGACTCCCGCGATGCCGAGGATCTCGCCCTTACGAACCTCAAAAGAAACGCCGTTGACACGCTTCGTTGTGCCCCTGGCAACCGACAGGTTTTGCACCTTCAATTCCGCACCGCCTGGTTTGGCATCCGGTTTCTCGACGCGCAAAAGCACTTCGCGCCCCACCATCATGCGAGCAAGTTCCGCGGCATTGGTCTCTTTGGTCTGGACGCGGCCAACAACACGCCCGTCACGCATCACCGTTACCTCATCCGAGATGGCCAATACCTCCGCCAGCTTGTGCGTGATTATCACCACGGTCTTACCCTGCTCGCGCATTCGTCGCAGTATGGAAAAAAACTCTTCAACTTCCTGGGGAGTTAAGACTGCGGTGGGTTCGTCGAGGATCAACAAACGAGCGTGACGATACAGTGCCTTTAGTAATTCAACGCGCTGTTGCTGGCCCACTGAAAGATGCTCGATGACCGCATGCGGATTAACGGCCAGCTTGAATTCTTCGGAGAGCTTGCGAATCTCGGCGCTCGCTTTGTCGATATCGAGTGCAAGGGCGCTGCCGGGTTCGGCGCCGAGAATAATATTCTCAGCGACAGTCATTGTATCCACGAGCATAAAATGCTGATGGACCATGCCAATGCCGAGAGCAATCGCATCATGAGGCGACGCGATCTCATGAACGTGCCCTTCAACCAGGATTTCACCTTCGTCGGCTTTGTAAAATCCATACGCGATGCGCATCGCGGTCGACTTGCCGGCGCCGTTTTCACCAACGATGGCATGGATTGTTCCCGGCTTCACGACAATGTTGACGTGATCGTTAGCCAATACATCGCCAAAACGCTTCGTGATGTTTCTTAACTCGAGCACTGTTTAGGCCTGTGGTATTAGGTCTTTGGTCTTTGGTCTTTCGTCTTAGGTCTTTGATCTTTGGTCTTAGTTGTCGAGGTAAATAACGTTAGTTCGGTTTGCCGAGAGAACTTCGCTTCTTTTCCAATGACCCTATTGAACGTAAATAGGCGTTCAACTTCGGTGTCAACTCTTTCACCAGTGGAATAAGATCATTAACCTGCTTTTGGTTAAGCAGCCTTCTTCGGTAGGCTCTCCGCAACCAATGCTGTGTTTCGTATAGTGAACCTCTTGCTACCCTCAGAAAACGACGGAACTCTGGGTCAGTTCCTCTTCCACTTCCCTCCGCGATATTAGCGCCAATACTGTCGCCGGCTCGTACCAGTTGCTTTCCCACTGTGTCTCTTGCAAGCACGTCCCAACAAACAACAATTTTCCACAACTGATCCGACAACTTCTCCGATAGCTTGTAAATCTGCAGATTCTCAAAATTAGTCCTCTCCATTGCGATCTCCTTAAGCGGAGGTTATCAAGCACCAAGCGGTAAGGATAAGCTCAGGCGGTTCTCAAAGACCAAAGGCCCAAGGCCCAAGACCAAAGACCCATTCATTTAGCCATCAGATCCGGGACTTTGATCTCGCCGCTGATAATTTTCTTCTTCGCTGCTTCGACTTGTAGAATCATTTCCGGAGTTACCAGGTCTTTATTGTTCGCGTCCATTGCATACCCAACCCCATCCTCGTTCAGTCCATAAACGTGGAAACCAGTTTTGAACTGCCCGTTCACGGTGTCCTGGATAATTGAATAGACGGCGTTGTCCACACGTTTGACCATGCTGGTCAAAACAAATCCCGGCTTGACCATGTTTTGATTCGCGTCGACGCCGATAACGAAATGCGTGGCGCGTCCATCTTGTTTGCCGGCCTGCTCGACTGCATCAAACGCTCCCAGTCCGGAGTTACCAGCCGCTGTAAAAATCACGTCCGCGCCTTTACTGATTTGCGCGAGCGCAATCTCTTTGCCCTTGCCAGGATTATTCCAGGCAGCATCGGTTACGCCGACGTAGTTTGGTATCACGCGAATGTTGGGATTGACGGCGCGCGCGCCTTCTTCGTAGCCACCTTTGAACCGGTGAATCAAACCGATGTCCATGCCGCCAAGAAATCCAATCGTGCCGGTTTTGCTGGTTTTTGCCGCGAGCATACCAACCAGATAAGAACCTTCGTGCTCCTTGAAAACCAGCGACGCCACGTTTGGTAAATCACTAACTCCGTCCACGATCGCAAAGCGAATGTTTGGATAGTCTTTCGCTACGAGTTCGATAATCGGAGTTTGCGCAAACCCGATCCCGATGATGAGATCGTAATTGCGTTCCGCAAACGCGCGCATCGCCGGCTCGATGGAGGTCGGATTGCCGGGTTCGATATCGCGCAGCACAATCGGCAATGGCGGCTTGCCGCAACTCGTGCCGTCCGGCCACTTCCCCGTCTCCGCACACTTCGCGCCGGCCCACGCGGCTGCATTGAACGAACGATCATCCTTGCCGCCGATATCGAAAACAATACCTACACGAATCTTCGACTTGTCGTCGGCACCGTAACTGCTGCGGTTGCAGCCCGAGCCAAGCATAGCAAGCAGGCACAGAACAACGAGCGTGGAGCAGCTTACAAGCTTCATTCGTTAATTACTTCCCTCATTAACTGCGGTATTTCTGTTGGGGAGTGATCGCCGATTTCGTACGCCGTCTGAATTCGCCGGGCCGCTTCTTTTGCCGCGGAGTCATCGCGACAGTAAACTCTGCCCAGGGCCGCGCCGGCATCGATGCGATCGCCGATTTTGGCTGCGGCGATGTAACCCACTGAAGGGTCGATCGCATCGTCGATGCGCACGCGCCCCCCGCCGATAGCAGCAATGGCATGTCCGATGTCGGCTGTATTAACTTTGGTAACGAAACCAGAACGCGGGGATTCTACCTTAAACGATTCCGCGACCAAAGGAAGAAATCGAACCGGGTCGTCGCAAACCCGCGGCTCGCCACCTTGCGCCTCTACATTCAGACGAAAACATTCGAGCGCTTCCCCTGACTCCAGAATTTTTTGCAAACGACTTCGCGCGGCCGCGAGAGAGTCGTCGAGATGAGAAAGGACCAGCATGTGGGCAGAAAGCTCTATCGAGAGGTCAAGGACCGGCCGCGCGCCCTCCGCTACTTCGCCGCGCAGCAGCTCGATACACTCTTTGACTTCGAGCGAGTTTCCCACTGCCTGGCCCAACGGTTGGTTCATGTCGGTTAGCAGGGCACGCGTGCGAATTCCGCAAGCGTTTCCGGTTCTAACCAGCGCATGGGCCAGCGCCCGCGCACGATCTTCATCTCGCATAAACGCGCCTGAGCCGACCTTGACGTCTATCACCATCGCGTCCAGACCAGCAGCGCCTTTCTTCGAAATTATCGACGCGACGATCAACGGGATAGCTTCCACCGTGGCGGTGGCATCGCGCAGCGCGTACATCTTTTTATCTGCGGGGGCCAGCTCGGCTGTCTGTCCGGACATTGCGTAACCGACGGTCTTGAGTACCTGTTCAAATTCCCCGGCACTAAGATTCACGCGATAACCGGGGATCGACTCGAGCTTGTCGAGCGTGCCTCCGGTATGGCCCAGGCCGCGTCCTGAGATCATCGGCACGCAGATACCGCACGCCGCAACCATGGGCGCGATCAGCAGGGATGTCTTATCGCCCACCCCGCCGGTCGAATGCTTATCGGCCTTCGGTTTTGCAATGTCGGAAAAGTCGAGCGTGTTACCCGAGTGCAACATGGCATCGGTTAGGAGCTCTTGTTCGGCATCGTTCATGCCGTTGAGGTAGATGGCCATCAGGAGGGCGCTGATCTGGTAGTCAGCGATGGTTCCTCGCGTCACACCTTCGATGAAAAAGGCGATCTCAGCCCGCGAGAGTTGCTCGCCGTCACGCTTTTTGCGGATTACGTCCTGCGGTCTCAAATGTCTCCCCTTTAATTACCGTAAAGCAAACTGTTAGTTTGCGGCCCGCACCATTGCCACTCAGTCAATAGTTATGCCTCAGTCGCAAACTAACAGTTTGCTTTACAATTCAATCCACCTGGAACCTAACAGTTTGCTTTACGATTCAATAAGCACCACCGCCTGCGCAGAAACGGCAAGCCCTTGTCCAACCGCATCAAGACCTTCGCTGGTCTTGGCTTTCACACTCACGCAGGAGAGCTCGATACCCAGAGCTTCGGCAATATTTTCGCGCATGGAAAACACGTAGGGCCTGAGGGGTGGCCTCTCAAGCATGATCGTTGAGTCAACGTTTACGACCTTGAGCCCGCGCTCGTGGACCAGCCAAACCACGCGCGAAAGAAGCTGCAGACTGTTCGCGTGCTTCCACTGTGGATCGCTATCCGGAAAGTGCATCCCAATATCGCCCTCGCATATCGCGCCAAGAATCGCATCGGCAATCGCGTGCAGCAGAGCGTCGGCATCGGAGTGGCCTTCCCCGCCGCGTTCACAGGCGACGTGTACACCGCCCAGCATCAGTGGGCGATCTTCGACCAGCTTGTGCGTATCGTTGCCGATGCCGATTCTAAACATTGAACTTTTGGTCTTGGGTCTTGGGCTTGGGTTTTTGTAAAGCAAACTGTTGGTTTGCGAAGCAGCGGAAGCTCTCACCTGAGTGACAACAATGCAACCGCAAACTAACAGTTTGCTTTACAAAGACCAAAGCCCAGCGACCTAAGTCCAGTTTTTCAGTATTGCTTCCCCCACAACAATATCATCCGGTTCGGTGATCTTAATATTGCGGGGGCTTCCTTCAACGACAACAATCTTCACACCGAGGCGCTCGACGATCGAGCTCTCGTCGGTCAGATCCGGATCGGAAACGTCCACCGCTTCGTAGGCCCGGCGAAGTAGTTTATAGCGAAAGCATTGTGGTGTCAGCGCGTTGCGCAGTTCGCCGCGTTTGAGTGTTTTCACCACTGCGCCGCCGCTGACTTCTTTCATGGTGTCCACGGGAGTAGAAACCAGAACAGCCGCGCCTTCAAGTTGCGCAGCTTCGACGGTGCGCAATATTTCATCCGCTGTCACAAAGGGACGAACGCCGTCGTGGACCGCTACGATCTCGGGCGACCTTTCGTCTGCGGCTTGTAAACCATGAAGCACGGATTCAGCTCGGGTAGCCCCGCCGGGCACGGCCGCTACAATTTTCTCGATGCCATGGTGTTCCGCCAGGGCCAGAAAACCGGAAATCTCGCCCGCGTCCAGAACTACAATAATTTCGTGTATGGCTTCACACCGCTCGAAGGCTTCGAGCGTGTGAAAAATAATGGGAGTGCCCCGGAGTTCCAGAAACTGCTTCGGCCGCTTGCCCGCCATCCGCGTGCCCTGACCGGCGGCGGCAATAATCGCGACATTCATAATGAGAGACGGACGACGGGCGACCGACGACCGGAAAAATCAAAATGTTTCTTCCTTGGTCGTTGGTCGCCCGTCATCGGTCGTGTAACTAGGATTCCGTGATCGGTTCGCTATCGGTGATGCGCACCGGAAGTGGTCCACTGCTGTTGCGCGACTGGCGACGCGCGGAGCCGTTAATGCGATGCTCGCCGCTGTTGGATCCGTTTTCCGGTTCTTCCCAGAGACGTCCGAAGATCATTTTTCCCGCCGTCGTTTGCAACACGCTGGTCACCGCGATGTCGGCATTCTTTCCAATGAGGCGGCGCGCATTATCGACGACGACCATCGTACCATCGTCAAGATAAGCAACACCCTGATTGTATTCCTTGCCTTCCTTGAGGATGAACACGCGCATCGCTTCACCAGGAAGCACGACCGGCTTCAGCGCGTTTGCAAGTTCATTAATATTAAGCACGCTAACGCCGCGCAGTTGCGAAACTTTATTCAGGTTGAAGTCGTTGGTGACGATTACCGCATCAAGTTGTTTACCGAGCTCGATGAGTTTTAGATCAACTTCGCGCACGGAAGGAAAATCAGTCTCGACAATCTGGATGTCGAGCGAACTGTTGTTTTGCAAACGGTTGAGCATGTCGAGCCCGCGCCGGCCACGCTGGCGCTTCGATGAATCCGGCGAGTCTGCGACCTGTTGCAGCTCACGCAGGATGAACTGCGGAATGATCAATGAGCCGGTTAGGAATCCCGTTTCAGCGACATCGGCGATGCGGCCGTCGATAATCACCGAAGTGTCGAGAATCTTGAGATCGCGCCGCGAGGCTTTGTCGGTTAGTATGCCGCCCAAAGCCGATAGTTCCAGATAGTCGCCTTTCGCCGCACCGACCATCAGGCCGACGTAAGCCATGAAGAAGGTTAACGCGAGCGTCAGGAAAGTTTTGACTTCAGCAGCAACGGCCGGCGATTCCTGCCGGCTTATTAATGAGCCAATTAAGAAGGCGCCGACGATTCCCATGATCGAGCCCACCGCGGCGCCGATGAGAGTTTTCAAAGATGCGCGGCGGATGCGTCGTTCAAAGAAAATTATGCAGACCGCAATGACGGCGCCGACGGCGGCAGAGATCCACGGGTTGCCATTGATAGGTTTGAGAACGTATCCGGAGGCGACGAGAATTGCAGTAAAAATTAAACGAATAATGACTACATCAGCATGCATGACGGCGGAATCTTAACACGGCCTACCCGGCCCGTCACCAAAAACCGCTTTTGACCAACTATGACAGGCATTCCTGCCTGTCCCTGGTCCCCTAAAGAGCCCTCGCGAC
>DASYMB010000315.1:0-4495 GCA_036009285.1 Pyrinomonadaceae bacterium
AAATGATAGGTTTTTTTAGAAGCTACAGGAGTTGTTATGAAGAGATTAGTTCCCCTGGGTATTATTTTGGCAGTGTTGGTTGGCGCCCTGGTCAGTCCCCCCGGATTGGCAAATGCGCAAAGTGCGGGATTGGTTAGTTCCGTCCTGAACCGGATGGAGCGCAATCGCCAATCACTAAAGTCGCTGAAAGCGAGTCTCAGCATGGAGAAGTACAACGCTCAACTGCGAGACAAAGATCAGTATAACGGCAGCGTGTTGTATATGCCTGCGAGTGGCCGCGACGCTTCGGTTCGCATCGAATGGCAGCGGCCAAGACATGAGATTCTTGCAGTTTCCAAGGGCCAGTACACTCTGTTTCGCCCTAGCCTGAATCAGGCGATCGTCGGAAAATCCGGATCCGTAAAAGGCAAGGCGGGAGCCGGTGGCGTTTTGGACATGATGTACATGTCGAAGCAACAGCTTGAGGCGCGCTTTCAACCGGTGCAGGATGTCAGGGAAGAAACTTTGTGGGGCGGTGTTAGTACCATCCACTTGACGCTCGTGCCGAAAGGTAACTCGAGCTTCAAGTACGCCGAAATTTGGGTTGACTCCTCAGGTATGCCGGTGCAGACAAAGATCGTCGAGAAAAACGACGATGCTACTACTATGCGCCTGAGCGGGCTCGAAAGAAACCTGAAGATTTCGCCTGAGGAGTTCAGTTTAAAGCTGGATTCCAACGTGAAGATCATCAAGGGTTAAGTTAGGGCTAAAACCAAAGGTGGGGCTCTGAGACTTCAGATCAGGGCCCTTTTCATTTTGCCTCAACGAAGAGCCACACCGGGTTGCGTTTGTAGGTGCGTGTCGCCTATTCTTCGTCTTCAAAGTTCAGGCCGCTTGGTTTTGTAACTCCAATCAAGCTCTAAGTCTCCGAAATGCGAAAAAGCAAATTCGTTCAGCAAAAGGCCCGGCAGTTCGGTATGATCGGTCGCGCTCTGCTTTCCACGCGGCATCCGGTGCTCGCTCATCTTATTCCCATGCGTCGTTGCAATCTGGCATGTGGTTACTGCAATGAGTATGACCACACCTCGTCGCCGGTGCCTGTTGATCTAATCAAGCGCCGGATCGATAAGCTGGCTGCGCTTGGCACCTCTATCGTTACGATTTCGGGCGGCGAGCCGATGATGCATCCGGAACTCGATGAGATCATCCATCAGATAAGAGTTCACGGAATGATTGCCGGGCTTATCTCGAATGGGTATTACTTCACGCCGGAAAGAATCAAGCGACTAAACAAAGCTGGACTCGATAACCTGCAAATCAGTATTGATAATGTTGCGCCTGATGAAGTGTCGCGCAAGAGTTTGCGCGTGCTTGAGAAGAAGCTGCGCTTTCTTTCTGAGCACGCCGACTTCCATGTGAACATCAATTCCGTGATCGGCGGTGGGATAAAAAATCCTGACGATGCCCTCACTGTAGCGCGCCGCGCTGTCGAGTTGGGCTTTTCATCAACCGTGGGTGTGATTCACGATGGTGACGGAACGCTCAAGCCGCTTTCCGCAAAAGAGAAGGACATCTTCCAACAGGTGAAGAAGCTGGGGAATAAAGACCACGCGCGGCTTAACTGGTTTCAGGACAGCATCGCGGAAGGCAAACCTTACCAGTGGCGTTGTCGCGCCGGCGCGCGTTACCTGTACATCTGCGAAGAAGGCTTGGTTCACTGGTGCTCGCAGCAGCGAGGCTATCCAGGAATCCCGCTCGAAGATTACACGATGGCCGACTTCGATCGTGAATACAATACCGAGAAGTGGTGTGCGCCTACCTGCACGCTGCAATGCGTTCATCAGGTTGGAATCCTCGACAACTGGCGCGACCCGCAGCAGAAGCCCGGCCTGACCAAGCCCGAGAGTTCACTGAAAGACACGATCCACGAAGTGCTGAGCGCTGAGTAAACGCTGCTAATTCCCACAAGATAATGTAAACTTCCTCATGCCAACCGTGCTGCGGATAGGCAGATTTCGCTTTTATTTTTTCAGCAATGAGCGAGAAGAGCCACCACATATCCACGTTAAGGCCGCTGAGAATCAAGCGAAGTTCTGGTTGAACCCAACCCAGGTTGCCCTCGACTTACGGATTTTCAAGCCGAGAGTTAAATGAGCTTGAGCGGTTGGTTGAGCAGAACGAATCGTTTTTCCTGGAGGTTTGGAATGAGTACTTTCGTAAGCAGTGACGCGAAGTCTCAAAGAGCCTATGTGCCGACAACGGCACTGGCCCAGTCTCTACATTTTGACGAGGACACGATGCACGTCCTACTCACCGATGGGCGGTGTGTCAGCGTGCCGGTCGCTTGGTTCCCATTGTTGCTCAAGGCCTCATCGGAGCAGCGAACCAAATACGAAATTGGCGGAGGTGGAACTTCACTTCACTGGGCGGAACTGGATGAGGATTTGTCAGTAGCAGGGTTGATGGCAGGCGCAGATTTACAAGGAGCTTGACGATCAAAAGTAATCCATGTTGGTGGCTGATTGATTCAAATCGTCTCTCACTAGTCCTGTACTAGGCGAGGGTCTCATGAATATCTCCCGAAACCGTAAACAACGTCACCGAGCTTGAGAGTCCGAGTCCGGAAAGTCTTCCGGCCATAATCACTATCATTTCACCCTTCTCGACGGCCCCGCTTTCCAGTAAAGTTTTTTCTCCCAGCTTGAGCATCTCTTCAGTCGTGTCCGCGTGAGGAACGATCAGCGATTCAACGCCCCAAATCAAAGCCAGTTCATTCTGCACTTCGCGAGTATTTGTGAGGGCGATGATACGTTGGTCCGGACGCAGCGCCGAAAGCCGGCGGGCCATCAATCCTGATTCCGTTAAAACTGCCATTACCCTCGTGCCCATCTCCTCGGCCGCGAAGGCGGCAGCCTCGCAAAGCGCACGGCTCACGCGGCCGGATTGCCGCCCGGCCCACTTCGTAATCTTGTCCGGCGCCGGCTCTCTACCCGCTTCCGCAGATTCGATAATGCGGCACATGGTTTCGACGGAGGTAACCGGATACTGCCCGCTCGCCGTTTCATTCGAGAGCATCAGCGCGTCGGTTCCGTCCCAAACGGCGTTGGCCACGTCCGATGCTTCCGCGCGAGTAGGTCTGGGATTCGTTACCATCGATTGAAGCATCTGCGTCGCCGTGATCACCATCTTCCCTGCATGTACGGCCTTCTCAATGATACGTTTTTGATAAACCGGAACCAGCTCGACACTTGTCTCCACTCCTAAATCGCCGCGCGCGACCATCACCGCGTCGGCAGTCGCGATGATCTCGTCGAGATGATCGATGGCTTCCGCCTTCTCGATCTTGGCTACCAGCGGCGCGCGTCCGCCGGCTTCTCTAATCAGGCTTTGCGCTCGCGAGCAATCCTCCGCCGTGCGAACAAAAGAAAGCGCGATGTAATCGACATCCTGTTCAACCGCCCATTTCAGATCGGAAATATCTTTCTCGGTAAGCGAATCAATCGGAAGCGGCACACCGGGTAGATTGATGCCTTTGCGTTCACCCAGAACGCCACCATTGATCACGCGGCAGATAACATCGGTCCTGGTAGTCTTTTCCACCACCAGGGCGATGGCACCGTCGTCGAGTAAAAGTCGCGTGCCTGGTTGGACCACGCGCGGAAGATCCGGATAGTTTGTCGCTACTATTTTTTCGTCGCCAACTATATCCAGGGTGGTCAGGATAAAAAGCTCTCCGGCTTTTAGCACCACTGGCTTTCCATCTTTGAGCTGGCGGGTGCGGATCTTTGGTCCGGAGAGATCGACTAACACCGCCAACGGCCTCCTCAAGGTGCTGGCAGCGGCGCGTGCGCGGGCAATGGACTCGGCTTGCTCTTCGCGCGTGCCATGCGACATGTTGATGCGCACAGCGTTTGCGCCTGCGCTTAGCAGGCTTTCAATCACCTTATGATCGCGCGAGGCTGGTCCCAGCGTCGCTAGAATTTTCGCTTTCCTCATCTGGTCTTGTTTCAGTCGTAAAGCAAACTGTTAGTTTGCGTCGGTGGTTGCTAAGTGACAACGAACATCCGCAAACTAACAGTTTGCTTTACGTTTAGTACAGACCCGGCACGATCGCCGGCACACGTCGCGCGTAATCGTCAAACTGCTCGCCAAAAGCCTCACGCAGCAACCTCTCTTCGCTTCGCACTCGGATTATCGTGCCGACGAAAAAAATGACGAGCGCCGCGAGAAGTGCGGCCCAGTGGCTAATAGCCAGCCCGGTTGCCACCAGCATTCCCAACATCCCGGTATAGATCGGATGGCGCACGTAAGCATACGGCCCAGTTGTCGCCAGCTTATGTCCTTCAACCAAACGCGCGGTCAGGCTCCATTCTTTGCCGAGAGTTTTCACGGCAGCCGTTATTAACGAGACTGAACCAACGGCAGCGCACATCGCCAACACACTCGTCGCCACTTCCACCGGCCCACCAGCAGAGCCAAGCGGCGTGAACGGAGCACGATGTACTCCCCAAACTAC
>DASYMB010000316.1:0-2452 GCA_036009285.1 Pyrinomonadaceae bacterium
GGCCAGTCAGACTGGAAGTAAGCACCCGGCTCATCTTTCAAGAAGGAAAGGCCGTCGGGATTCAAGGCGTAGGTCGCGATCTGACTGAGCGTAAGCGCTCGGAAGAAGCCCTGTCACAGCAATCTCAACGCGAGGCTATGACTCACCGCATCTCTCAGGCGATAAGGCGTTCGTTGGATAGTTCGGAGGTTTTCCATACGGCGGTTGATGAACTCGGATCCTATCTGGGTGCCGATCGCTGTACTCTGTTCATTAGAAATGAAAAAGGTACACGGTTAACAAACGTAGCTGAATATCACGCGGAGGGCATCCTTCCTGCTGCCGCCAACTTTGAACTCAAAGACGTAAAGGCGTTGATCGAGCCACTCGATAAGTATGGCGTCCTTTGCTTCGACGATGCCGCGCAGGATACTCGGATAGCATCCTTATACGAGCGCATTCTTTCGAAAGCAGACGTGCGCTCCATCATGTACGTGGCTATTCGAGTAGGTGACGAAGCCACTGCGGCGTTTGCTTTATCGACCACGCGAGACCTGCGTCATTGGAGCGAGTCAGACATTGCGCTGGCAAAAACGGTTGCCGATCAAACCGGCATCGCCATTCGTCAGGCGGAACTTTATCAAAAGGCTGAAGCGACTTCGAAACGCGAGGTGCTGGTTAACAATGTGACGACGGCCATACGCGCCTCGCTTAGCCTGCCCGAAGTTCTGAGCACAGCCACCCGGGAACTGGGTCTGGCGCTCGCTGCGTCACGGGTTCACCTGCACTTGTACTCTCCGGAAAATCCCATCTCGCCGGTCATGCACGAGTATGTAGCGCCCGGCTGTAAAAGCATTGGCCATCTTCATGCAGACTACGACGATCCGGTTGGCCGGCAGTTGTTGCGCATGACCGAGCCGCTCGTTATTACCGACTCACTAAATCACTCTGAAGGAACTCCCGAGCTCAGTGTTCATGTTAGAGAGCACGCCCGCCTGGGCGACGTTCGTTCCCAAATTGCCTATCCCTTAATCGTCAAGGGACTGTTCCGCGGAGTGCTGTGCATCCATCAAACAGATCACCAGCGTAGTTGGACCGAAGACGAATTGTCGCTCGTCCGATCAGTTGCCGAGCGTTTGGCAATTGGCATGGCCCAAGCGGAACTCTTTGAAATGGTGGCCAAGGGCAAAACGGAATGGGAGACAACTTTTGACGCGATGTCGGACGGCATATTTATCTTTGACCGTGCCGGTCGGCTCAAGCGCGTTAACCGCGCCGGCGCCGCGATGGAAGCGTCGCACCCGCGCGGTCTACTGGGCACGAGGTGCTGCGATGTTCTTCGTACTACTTCCGAAACATCGACTTGCGTGGTGGAACAGGCGATTGCAGAAGGCCGAAGCGTAACGATAGAGGTAACACCTGACCGTCTCAATCGTCCTATCCTGGTTTCCATTGAGCCCGTCGCCGACAAGGACGGGACTGTAACCGCGGCAGTTTGCACCGCTCGCGATCTATCGGAATTGCGCAAGGTGCAGGCGGTTGCTCGCGAGCACCAGTCGCTGCTTACCAACATCCTCGAGAGTGCTCGCGAATCTATTTATGCGGTAGACATGGAGGGCTGTTTCAAGTGGATTAACAGCGCTACCCTCCAGGCGCTGGGTCTGAAGCGTGAACAGATCATCGGTCGTCGTGTTTCCGAGCTCGTCTATGAAACTGATCGAGCACTGGTCAGCGAGAAGTTGGAAATTGCGTTGAGTGGCCAGGCTCAGACTTATGAAATGCGCTATTTTTCGGGAGACGGAAAACTTCGCTACGCGCGAGTTGATAACTCACCGCTCGTGGTCGAAGGTCGCACGACTGGCGTGCTTGGTATTGCCCGAGACATTACTGAACAGAAGGAAGAACGAGAGCGTGCGGCCCGAGCCGATAAGCTGCGAGCGCTGGGCCAACTGGCTTCTGGCGTGGCCCACGACTTCAATAACTCCCTGGCTGCAATTTTGGGTCGCGCCCAACTGCTGCGGCGACAAACGCAGGACGAAGCGCAGGTGCGTAACATCGAGATAATTCAGACAGCCGCCGAAGATGCCGCGGCTACAGTAAGACGTATTCAAACCTTTGCTCGTAAATCAACGGTTAAAGAATTTGAGATGCTCGACGTCTCCAGTCTGCTAAACGACGCGATCGAAATCACGCGCACCCGCTGGGAAAACGAAGCACGATTGCGCGGGCTTGATTACCAGGTAACTCTCGAGGCCGAAAGCGGCCAGCATACTTTGGGAAGCGCGTCTGAGTTGCGAGAAGTTTTCGTCAACCTAATCGTGAACGCCGTCGACGCTATGCCTAACGGAGGCAACCTCGCGATTAGCTGCAGGCGCGAAGGGTCCCGGCTGCGCTTGCGCTTTGCCGATACAGGAACCGGAATGCCAGAGGACGTAAGGCAGAAGATTTTCGATCCGTTCTTCACCACCAAGGG
>DASYMB010000317.1:0-7555 GCA_036009285.1 Pyrinomonadaceae bacterium
AAATCACAGCCAAGATTCTGCGGGTTAAAGATGAGGAGACCGGCAAGCCGCTTGTCGATCTGGTGTTGGACAAAGCCGGCCAGAAGGGGACTGGAAAGTGGACCAGCCAGATCGCCCTGGACCTTGGCGTGCCGATACCAACGATCGACGCGGCAATCATTGCGCGCACACTTTCGTCTCAAAAAGAGGCGCGGGTGGCGGCGAGCAAGCAGATCAACGGCCGCCCTACGGGCAAATTCACGGGCCCTAACAAACAGACGATAGACTACGTTCACGATGCGCTTTACGCTTCGAAGATCTGCTCGTATGCGCAGGGCATGAATCTCATCAAGGCGGGCTCTGATGAGTTTGGCTGGAACATCAATCTCAGCGAGATCGCGCGCATCTGGCAAGGCGGCTGCATCATCCGCGCCAAGTTTTTGGGAAAGATCAAAGAGGCGTACCTGCGAAACCCAAACCTCCCGAACCTGCTGCTCGATGCGGAGTTCAAATCGAAAATCGAAGAGGCGCAAACCGGCTGGCGCATCGTTGTGAGCACGGCGATGCAGCAGGGATTACCGGTGCTGGCGATGTCGTCGAGCCTGGGATACTTCGACATGTATCGGTCGGCCAACCTGCCGCTGAATTTGACTCAGGCGCAGCGAGATTTCTTCGGCTCGCACACTTATGAACGCGTCGATAAACCGGAGTTGGGTTTTGTGCACACGGAGTGGGAAGAGTTGTTGGAGAAACAGCGGTCTAAGATCTGAGATACCAGGAGATCAGAGGTCAGAGATCAGAGGTCAGAGGTCAGAGATCAGAGATCAGAGGTCAGAGGTCAGAAATCAGAGGTCAGAGGTCAGAGTGGGAAGTCAGAGGTCGGATGATTTGTAGGGTGTCTATGGGAATTCCTTTTAATGTTCTAGTTTTCGAAACTCCGGAACAGCTTGCCGCCGCTGCAGCGGAGCGGTTTGTCGAGCAGGCCGCAAAACTTCATGGTGAGCTCGAGCTGTTCAGTGTTGCGCTCGCCGGCGGCAGAACGCCCAGGCGTGTTTACGAATTGCTGGCTACTGAGCGCTTCAAAAATCGCATTGAATGGTCCAAGGCGCACTTGTTCTTCGGCGACGAACGCTGTGTCCCGCCGATTCACCCGGATAGCAACTACGCGATGGTTTATGAAACTCTGATTTCAAAGGTTGCGATTCCCGCGAAGAACGTACGCCGCATTATTGGCGAGGGTGAGGCAGATGCGAATGCCCGCAGTTACGAAAACCAGTTAAGGATATTCTTTGGCGGACGCGCGTGGCCGCGTTTTGATTTGGTGTTGCTGGGAATGGGAGAGGACGGTCACACGGCCTCGCTGTTTCCACGCTCCACAGCCTTACAGGAAAAGTCGCGTTGGGTTGTAGCCACGAAAAACGAAAGCACGGGTCAGCAGCGTATCACTCTCACGTTGCCGGTCTTCAATCAGGCAGCTAACGTAATGTTCCTGGTAACTGGAAAAGAAAAGGCGCAACGCCTTGCTGAAGTGTTGCACCCTAAACCCGGAGCAGAGTTGCTGCCGGCCGAGGCAATCAAGCCCGCAGACGGCACACTCGAATGGCTGGTCGATGCTGCCGCCGCTGCGTGTCTCTAGCACGTCCAGGCTGCGGCGCCGGACTACTATCGCTTAGCAATGCACGTGACCGAGCAGCCAGAAGACCAGTATGAAAATCAGAATAGTGGAGATGCAGCCACCGCCAAACTTCCAGGCGGCTGCACCCGCGAGAAGTCCGCGTAAAGGACCTTCCATGTTTTTCTCCTTAAGTAACCGGAGTATGGTGACAAGTAACTTTGGAGTGCGGTGACCCGTCACCGCTTTGTCCGTTCGCGACCTGTCGCGGCCAATGGTACGCGTGAAGCGACGAAGAGTTGCGACGTCAAGCCGCCGCGGACCAAAGCGCTAACAGGTCAGCGCACTCCATACATGCGCACTCCAAAAAATGTTCTCAGCCGGCGGCCGCAGCTTTTAATTCTTTGGTCTTAGCTTCTTCCATGCGCGTTCCCAGGGCCTCAGCTTGTTCTTCGCCCAAAACTTTGCGCGCCTTCGGAAACATCTCGCCTTCCTCTTCCTCAACGTGGTGCTCGACGTTTTCTTTTAGCACGGTAAACTTCGCCGTCCATTGTTCTTCGTCTTTGCCCAACGTCTCCAGCTCACCGAGAAGCTGTTTGACCAGGCGGTGCTCCTCAAATGCTTCGAGTGTTATGTCGCGAGTCTCATCGGCTTCTTCCAGGGCCGGATAAAAGATGGTCTCCTCGATGCGTGCGTGAACGTCGAGCTCGGTCTTGAGTTGCGTGAAGAGATCTTCGCGAGTTTTCACTCCGCGCTCGGTTGTAGAATCAAGTTTCTCGAGAATTCCTGCGACCTTTTTGTGGTCGGCCTTCAGAAGTGTAAAAGCGTTCATTACTGATCCTCCTTATTGATTGCCGACTCTGAATTCACCGGCAGTTCGTGTATCAATCAGAGGTGGGTCCCCTTCGCGGCCCACCTCTGGTTAAAAGTGTTACTTAAGCGACGCGTATCTTATGAACGAGGCAGGCGCCTTGGTTCAACTGCCGCCGCCTTCCTGACCACCGTCACCTTGCTGGCCGCCACCTTGCTGACCGCCACCTTGCTGACCGCCGCGTTCCTGGCCACCACCTTGTTGACCGCCACCCTGTTGATTGCCGCCACCACCCTGGCCTTCTCTATCTTGAAACATCTTTTCATCCTCCCTTTGCTCGAAAGATTATTAATGTCGGGGGGCCGTATTGTTTAAGTCTAGATTTTTTACGCAACCGAAACGAAATCACTTCCGTTCGCACGTTTACAGAACAGTTAATTGGCTGCTGCCTGGTAGCGGCAAGGCCGATGCCACGCAGCCCGCGAGAACAATCTTTTTGCCCGCGACGTTACATTGTTTAGCCCACGGCGCTTCGTTTCATAAAAGTCAGCAGCGATTTTTCCGCGGCGTGAAGCTTTCTGCCCCGGTAGCGAACTAACTCGTTGAGAGTGGTGAAGTGGTTGTCGATAATTTTCCCCGTTTCAAAACTGTTGATGATCTCGGGACAAATATAGGAGCTGCGGCAGACAGCCGGGGTGTTCCCCAGAATTTCAGCCGTCTCCTTAATCGCCTCGACTACCTTACGTTTGCGCGACGTCTCTTTCTCCACGGCCTCGGTGCCGGCGCGCGCCAACGCGCAGGCGCAAACCAGAGTGCCGGCCCACGTGCGAAAATCTTTAGCGCTGAAACTTTCGCCCATCACCTCCCGGATGTAGTTGTTGATGTGCTGGCGCGTGACGTTCACAAACTCGCCGTTTCCATTTTGATATTTGAATACTTCGCGGGACGGATGTTTGAGCAGACTACGGACAATCCGGGAAACCTTGCGGTCTTTCAGTTGACGTTGCTGCTGCACGCCTGATTTACCGGTGAAGTCGAATTCCACCACGTCGCCTCTAACCTTTACGTGCCGGCGCCGCAGCGTGGCCAAACCAAAACTTCCATTTTCACTCGCGTAAACCTGGCTGCCTGGTCGCATGAAACAGGTGGACAGAATACGCAGTATCGAAGCCATGACCGGATCCCTTCCTAATCCCGGCTGCCTTAACTGCGCAGCGACCGTGGCTCGCATTTTCGGGAGCGCCTCGGCAAACTTGATCAAGCGCTTGAACTTCTTTGCCTCTTGCCGGCGAACGTGATTCACATGATAAAGATACTGCGACCGCCCGGCAGTATCGCTGCCAATCGCCTGCACGGCGCCGCCGGCCGCAGAGTTGATCCAAACATTAGTCCACGCCGGTGGAATTTTTAGCTCCTCGATTCGCTTGAGATCTGCCGCGCTTACTTTCCCGCCGTCCACTCTCTTGTATTTGAAACCACGCGCCGGAGTCCCCACTCGATTTATTCCCGTTCGTTGCAGTTGTTCAAATCGTGTCATCGAAATTTTGCAGGGCTTGAAAGTATGAAGTGTGCAAGCTGCTCCGGAACAGACTTCTCACGTTGAACTGCGAGTAGCGTGTTGTCGACTATGAAAAGAGAGAATTCAGGAGTGGCCCGCTGGATAACGCGGGCAAGGCGCCCGCGTTTTCCGCACGTTGTTATGAATAGCACTTAAGCCGGCAATCACATTCGCTTCTGATCGCCGCGATCTCCCTGACCGGATTTCACTTCAGTTTTAGCTTTCCGTTTTACGTCTTGAGCTAACGAGCGGCCTTGATCGTCGGACTCCTTAAACTGACCCTTCGCATCGCGGCGGACATAACGTTTGTCCGTCCCGGTATCTATCAACTCTCGTTTGCCGTTTCCGGATTTCTTTGGCATTCGACCCTCCTCGTTCGGTGTAGGCTTCCTGTACAGCTTGCGGTTGCACTTGTTTAGTAACAGACCACCTTTTCTACTTTCTTTTCTACGCCGCGAGCTATTGGGCAAACGCAATGCCAGCAATTTCTCTGAAAAAGTTTTATGGCCGGCTTACCTGGGCCATCGTGACTGCGATTCTGCAATCGGGGCTCAGTATTTGCAGCGTTCGAACCGCAACACCCGAATAATTCCTGAATGAGGGAGGACGAGATTCAATGCCGAGAGGTGACAAAGGCGCGTATACAGATAAGCAAAAACGAAAGGCTGAACACATCGAAGAAGGCTATGAGGATCGCGGTGTTTCGAAGAAGGAAGCCGAGGCTCGAGCCTGGGCGACGGTGAACAAGGAATCGGGCGGGGGAAAGAAGAGCGGTTCCGGTCGCGGCAAGAAAGAAAATCGCAGCGCCTCAAAAAAAGGCGGGAAGAAAGGCGGCAAGAAAGCCGCTAAGAAGTCGAGCAAGAAGAGTAGTGGTAAGGCCAGCAAGAAAAAGTAGTCAGTTGATTATGGTGACTAAACGCAAAAAATCCGCAAAAAGATCCGCAAAGGGCAGCAAGAAGTCGACGAGACAAACGTCTCGTGCCGGGGCGCACTCCTCGAGTAAGAGAGATGCGTCTTCACGTTCCGCCGAGACAGGCCAACTCAAAGAACCAGAGTCGCCGATGCCCGCACAACATCAGCCGAAGCCTGGTCTGGAGTCTAAGCTGGATCCACAGCCGCGTTACCAAGCGCCGCTTTACAAAGGCGCGGATAAACTGCTGAAGAAAGTTGCCCTCATTACCGGTGGCGACTCTGGCATTGGCCGCGCCGTCGCCGTCTTGTTCGCGCGAGAAGGAGCGGACGTCGCGTTCACCTATCTTCCGGAGGAGGAGAGTGACGCGCGGGAAGCCGTGCGCGCGATCGAGCAAGAAGGACGCGCGGCCCTCTCTATTTCGGGCGACATTCAGGAGCCGGAGTTCTCCGCCCGCGCCGTGAAGCAGACGGTGGAGAAACTGGGAAGCCTCGACATACTGGTCAATAACGCCGCCTATCAGCAACACCAAAAGTCTCTCGAAGATGTTTCCGAGGAGCAGTGGGATCGCACCTTCAAGACAAACATCTACGGATATTTTCGGATGACTAAGGCGGCCCTGCCACACTTGAAAAAGGGCAGCGCGATAGTCAATACCGGATCAATCACCGGCTTGGAGGGAAGCAAGCATCTACTGGATTACTCGGCCACCAAGGGCGCGATTCATGCGTTTACTAAGTCCCTGGCCCAGAATCTTGTCGAGAAGGGCATTCGCGTTAATTGCGTCGCGCCGGGTCCGGTGTGGACTCCGCTAAATCCTTCCGACAAGCCGGCAAAGGAAGTGGCAGAATTTGGCGCTGACACGCCGATGAAGCGCCCAGCGCAGCCGGAGGAGATTGCGCCGGCGTTCGTTTATTTCGCATCAGAGGTCGATTCGAGTTATGTGACCGGAGAAATTCTGACACTTCTTGGTGGCGATACTACCGCGGGTTAGTTTGCAAAAAACTTTTAGCAGGAGGAAAAACATGGGAGACGATAGTGGCGGCGGAAGCGCAGGCGTGGTGGCGGTGCTGGTGATTTTTGTAATCATCGTGGTGGCTGCGCTGTTTGTATTTGGCGGACGGCTTTTTGGCGGCAACAAGAAAGTTGATGTGAACATCAGCACGCCTTCCAAGTAGGACTGGCGATCGCCCGTTCAGGTCAGAACCTGCGTGAGAGGGCGGCTTTACTAAAACATCGGCTATTGCCAAGGCCACCCGCTCATGCAGGTGGTTCTGACAAGAATGTTGCGGGCGCCTGCCGCATGCCGCGTGGCGATTAGACAGCAGTCGGGTCACGCGGCTTTCCTATGAAACCGATTGCGCTTATCGGAGCCTTGACCTATGAATCAGATCTTTCGCAAGTTTTCCGTCGCTGCTGCCAACGCGCTCGGCTCTTCATGGATGTTCATCGCGAACGTCATGCTGATCCTGGTATGGCTCTTCGCCGGCCCGTTTTTTCACTATTCAGATACGTGGCAACTGATCGTCAACACTGCGACCACGGTGTTCACCTACCTCGCGGTTTTTCTAATTCAAAATACCCAGAACCGCGACGCGACCGCGATCCATTTGAAACTGGATGAATTGATCAAGGGCGTGGGTGGCGCGCGCACGCATTTGGTCAATTTGGAAAACTTGTCTGACCAGGAGCTATTGGCCTTGCAGGAAGAGTTCGCGAAGCTGCACAAGCACGCAAAAGTAATCGAAAAGAAAAACGTGTCAGCCACTGCCGACTGAATTCACCTCGCGTTGTTCCACTGTCGCGGAAGTGCCATTGGAATTCGCGTGGGATTAGTAGTTGTTTAATATTGTTCTGCTCGAATCATGAAACAGTTTAACCGAAAATCCAGTGCCCTCGCGCTCGTGCGGCCGGCGCCAATAGTTGAGCCGCATGAGGAAGAGAAGGCCGCGGCATTAAGAGAATCGTTTGCTGGCTGGCTTGGCTCAGTGGCTCCGACGCTGCTTCGTTCACCTGCGAAACACAAGCCATCTGTTGCTAATGGCACCCGACGATCCCTTACCTCCACCGACATCATTCGCGTCAACCGGGCGACGGTCCGTGAAAGCACCACTCACCGTCACTGGCCTCCGGAGGTTGTTCTCAGTTTTCTTGAGGCAGACGTAATCACGAGAACCCGGAAGCCGTAGCTCATTACCGGCAGATAGTTCACCCATACGGAATCACTCCTGCACGATCTCGTGTTGTGCTTCCGTCCCCGAAACGCTGGCTTCAATCGCAATTCAGAAAAATCGTCGACCCAAATCCAGCGGCCCGATACTTGCAATTATCTCGGACCTCGGAGGTTAAATATGAATTCAAATAGATCGACAAGAGGTGTCTGGGGAATTCTCCTGGCATTTTCTTTATTGGTTGGTGTTGGCATGATGTCCAGCGCCACGGCTCAGGCACAGGATCGAGGACGCAATCGCGGGGACGGTAATTGGGATCGGAATCGAGACAATCGCAACCGAGATCGTGATTACCGGCGCGATCAGAGTCGCCGACGCGACCGCGATGATAACTGGGATAGAAATCGCGACCGCAACGATCGTTATGGACGGGGTACTTACGGCAACAACGGTCGCGGTACTTACGGTAACAATGGTGGGTACGGTAACTACGGTCGCGGTGGCTATGGTAACA
>DASYMB010000318.1:0-5150 GCA_036009285.1 Pyrinomonadaceae bacterium
TACTTCAGACCTTTCAGTGTGGAAGGTTCGACGTAGCCAGCTGCGAAGTTAGACACCCCGCGCCCGGAGTTTGTTCCGTATAGAAATATTCGAGGAATTCGGGACTGTAAGTAGGGACGCTCTTCCTAACAGCCCGGTTACTGTCCCTATCAAGAAATGACTTTGAATCTAATAGGATGCTGCCAATGAACGCTTACCGCGATCCTGCAATACGAATTACGCTTCTGCCGCGCGATACAAATTCCGCGGGCACGATATTCGGCGGCGTCATTCTTAGCTATATCGATATGGCGGGAGCGATAGAAGCCCACCGACGCACGCGCATGGACCGGTTCGTAACGGTCGCGATGCGCGAAGTTATCTTTCACAAGCCCGTCTTCGTCGGCGACCTGGTGAGCTTTTACGCCGAGACAGTAAGCATCGGGACTACTTCGATCACGATTCGTGTAATCGTGGAAACAGAAAGAGTCGGCTCAACAACCGAGCAGGAGCGTGTGACGGAAGCGGAAGTTGTTTACGTTGCGGTCGACGAGAAGCGGGTGAAGACGAGGATCAAGCCTGGTGATGGGTCATGAGACTTCCGACTATTTACAGGGCCCGTTTGCACTGAAGAACGAACTGGGTCCACATGCAGAATCGCGTATAGCCCGGAAAAGCAAATGATTCGTTAACTAAAGCAAGATTGAGAACCCTGCTTGCTCAAAATGATGATCGCCGGTCAGAGCTTCCGCGATTCCCTCTCGTGTCATTACAACGAAGGAGATACAATCGGTTAAGGACCACTCTTTGTCTTCTCGGTTCTGATAGAGAACGACGCCCAGATCAAATACTTCTCTTTCAGCCTCGTAAATGATCACATTGGGATTTGCCCGCAAGCGATCGAGAAATCTCGCGAATACTCCACGATGGCGTGATGCGGATAAGGTGTTGGCAAGTTCCAATAAAACCCAGGCGGTAGTAACAGTCGGCGATTTCAGTTCGCGGGTCGCTGCGACCGCGGTTTCATGCGCTGAGTCATTCGCATCGAGCAGCGCGATATAATAGAAGGTGTCGGCGAAACCGGTTTCATCTTTCGGATTTCTTCGGAACGCCGTACAAGTAGTGGTCGTGGTTTAGCGCCATGTCATCCGGCAGACCTTCAACCGTTCCAGCAAAGCTCAGTAGCATGTCGGCAGGGGAACCGTTTTCGCTTTCTCTTTCTGCCATTGACACAGGCCGGACTCGCACTTCCGTTCCTTCTGCGAGCTTGCCGGGCTGGTCGAGTATGACTATTCCGTTGACTACTCTTCCCTTGAGTTCCTTAATGTCCGTCGACATATCTCCTCCGAGCTCATTCTAACACGCTCAGCCGGGACAATACCCACTCAGTGATTCCGGCAAAGGAGCCACACGTCACCGTCAGCCCACTTGTGGTCCGAGCCGCGGAGCCTTCATCATTTTTGGACGCAAATAACGAAAGCAGAGTCATCGTTAACATACAAAGGATGAACAGACCTTTTCGCTGTTAGCATTAATCTCGGGGGGTTTTGATTCTTACTTTCTACGTCAATACACTACTCTTTCATCTCTCCAATCCCAATCGGTCTCAGAGAGGCATTGCTGGAGGGCTCTTTCCAGCAAATAGGAAATCCCGTTAGATTGCATTTCCGGCCGTAAGTTGCACGCCCGTTGCGGAAGACAGGACTCCTATCAGGTCATCTTCTGGGTGGAAGGTGAGAAGAAGAAATAAAGTCACATGGTGCGCAATGGCATTAAGACTCGTGGATGACCACGCAAGCTAGTTCAGCAGCGCTTGCATGCGGTGAAGTCCGCTGGCTGCTTCCGGAAAGCCGGGTTGTAGCTCGAGCGCTTTGCCATAATGCCGGGCGGCGTCGAGATACTTCTTGCGCCTTTCATAAATGCGGCCGAGGTTAAAATGCGGAAAGGCGTAGGACTCATAACGCGGTGCATACAGCGCGCGTTTGAACCAGCGCACGCTGCTGTAAGAATCGCCTTTGGCTAACAGATAGCTGCCGATGTCGTTGTAAGGATTTCCCAGTGTCTCGTCAACGCGAATTGCTTCCAGGCATTCCTCAATCGCTTCGTCGTAGCGATCCTGAAAACTATAAACCCAACCAAGAAACGTATGCGCTTCGGCAGTCGGATAGGTTTCGATCGAGCGTTTGTAAAGCTCGATCGCTTCTTCAAAGTTTTTCGCGAGCTGCGCCTGGTAAGCTTCATGGAAAAGCTGCTTCGCTTCATACTTCGCAGCCGGCGAAGCGTCGTCCTCATAAACGTTATCTTTCATCAGTTGACTAATTGCAATCGGTCTTGGGTTTTTGATCCCGGTCCAAACGTTTGATGCGACCGTCGGTTTTCGGAGCAATCGTTTTCTTTGCGGCGATGGCCAGCCGCAGCACGTCGGAATCAAATTGCGCCTGCTCTCCGGGAATAAGTACGCGCGCCTCTTTCAACATGGCGTAGCCGTCTCCGCCGTCGATCGCGATATAGTCGCTGGCAGCGAGCGTGTAAGTTTTCTTCTCATCGAGAGGTTTACCGTTGATACTCAGGTCGACGATCCGCGAGCCTGGCGGACGGCGGCCATCAAAGCTGAACCTCATGCCCGATACTTGTGGGAAGCGGCCGGGTTCAGCGTCTTCGGCGCTGCGGGCCACGCCGTGCTCCAGCACCTGCCGCAAAGTTGCGCCGCTCAGTCCCACTTTTACCACTTTGTTTTTGAACGGAAGAATCGACAACACGTCTCGCTTCGTTAAAACTCCGGCAGCGATTATCTCATCTGCGCGAATCGAGCCGCCATTCATCAGGCCTACGTCCGCTCCCGTCGCTGTTCGAAAAGCGTCTGCAATAAAGTCTCCAACGTTGGTTTCCTGTGTCCGGCCCACTGCGCTTCTCGCGTCCAGGTCTACGCTCGTGCGTCCCACCACTACGGAAAGTTCCTTCAGCAACGTGCCATACTTGCGATTGAGCGCCGTGAACTGCGGATCGTCTTTCGTCTTGTCGGTAACGGGAATCACGCGCCAGTCGATGCTTTCCACAGCGCCCGTACTCTTCGAGATGTTCAAGTCTATTTGGCCCAACTCGCGGGCATCCGCGGTCATCTTAAAAATCGGTGCGCCCCCCGAAGCCGACTGGAGCAGCGTGTGCTCATGACCGCCGATGATTACGTCAACGCCGGAGCAGCGCGCCACTTGCTTGTCCTCGCTCATCGAAAGATGCGTAAGCGCAACTACTGTCTTCACGCCGCGTGCATGAATCTCGGAGACCATCTTGCGCGCGGTCTCGCAGGGATTGAGAAACTCAATATCCGGGCCCGGTCGCGAGGTGACCTGGGTTTCTTCCAGGGTGAGCCCGAATATTCCCACCTTCACGCCGTCAAATTCACGAATCACGTAAGCTTCACCGAAAGGCTTGCCGGTTTTTTTGTCAATCACGTTGGCAGCGATCCACTTGAATTTGGATTCCTTCATTCGCCGGCGCAACACGTCGGGACCAAAGTCAAACTCATGGTTGCCGAAGGTCGAGTAGTCGAGCCCGGCCGCGTTCCAGGCGTCGATCATCTGCGCGCCTTTGTAAGTAATAGACTCGACTGAAGGCGAAATCGTATCACCGGAAAGCAGGAAGAGAGTGTTCGGTGACTGCTTTTCAATCTCTTTCTTCAACGTCAAAACTCGCGCGAGTCCGCCGCGGGCGCCTTGATCGACCGGAGCAAATTGATAGACGTCGTTCACTTGCAGAAGCGTCACGCGAACAGTGCAGTCCGGTTTTTGTTGCGCCGACAGCGGAATAATGACGGCAAAGACAAGCAGCAATATCAAAGTCACTCTCTTACGCGCCGCCAGGTAAATGTTCATCTCGTTTCTGTCCATTTCTTAGTTCGTCACCAGGATTGCGGGGACGCCCCGGTTATGTTGCTTTCGAAAGACTGAATTATACTCGGCGCCATGAGGCGATGCGAAAGTCCGCTCGATTATGGAGTGGGCTGACCGGTCACCGCACTCCAATGACTTATTCCATGTTATCCGAAGAAACAATTTTTCTAACTGGTTTCCCTGGCTTTATTGCGAGCCGTTTGTTGCGCCGGCTAGCTAGCGCAAACGCGCGCTTCCTGTTGCTGGTCCAACCGGCATTCCTCGAGCGTGCGCAGCAGGAGCTAAAGCGCATTGCCAAAGAGCTTGGCAAACCTATCTCGGATTTTGCCACCTTGTCAGGCGATATAACCGAGCCCAACCTGGGAATGTCAACGGCGGATTTCGCAACCGCTCGTGCGGAATCAACCATCCTGTTTCACCTGGCGGCAATCTATGACCTCGCAGTAACCCGCAAGGTCGGCCTTCACGTGAATCTCGAGGGCACACGCAACGTCAATGAGTTTGCCCGTTCACTTCATCATCTGCGTCAGTATCATTACGTCTCAACCTGCTATATTGCCGGCAAGCGCACCGGGCGGATTTTGGAAACTGAACTGCGCCACGCAGCCGGCTTTCGCAACCACTACGAAGAGACCAAGTATCTGGCTGAGTTGGAAGTCGATGCCCTGAAATCGGAATTGCCGGTTACGATTCACCGCCCCTCGGTTGTTTGCGGCGATTCGCGCACTGGCGAGACCGCCAAGTATGACGGCATCTATTATTTGATCCGCTATCTCCTGAAATGGCCGGCGGTCCTTTCCGCTTTCAACATTGGTAACGACGACGTCGCGTTGAATCTGGTGCCGGTTGACTTCGTCGTCGACGCGATGTCCACGCTCGCGCGGGATCCACTATCTATCGGCAAGACGGTTCAACTTGCCGATCCGGAACCGCTAACCACGCGTGAACTCTTCAATACAATCGCGCGCTGCATCGCCGGCAGAGAAGCGCGATTTAAGCTGCCCGCATTCTTAGTGCAACTCTCGTTGATGCTGCCACTCGCGCCAGGAGTCACGGGGCTGCCTCATTCGGGAGTTCCCTATTTTTTCCTAAGGCAGAGTTATGATACCGCGCAAGCACGCGAGCTACTCGATGCTCACGGCGTCTCTTGTCCACCATTCGAGCGTTACGTCGAGAAGATAGTGGACTACGCAGCGCGCCACCCGGTCTTAGGCAATCCCTGATCAAGAGGGCTTGCGGCTGGAGTAATGGTTCTCATTCACACTGCGGCTTCAGCCTGGT
>DASYMB010000319.1:0-4321 GCA_036009285.1 Pyrinomonadaceae bacterium
AAGACTTCGAGGAGAAGCTTGGAGACACGTCGTCCAAAAGCTCTACTGTTGAAGGCGGCGTCTTGAACGGGCGCGCGCTATCGTTGCCGAAGCCGTCTTATTCGGAAGAAGCACGTCGCGTCCGAGCGCGAGGCACGGTAATCATAAAGGTGACGATTGATGAGTTGGGCAACGTCATCGAAGCGATGGATATGTGCGGCGCTGACCCGCTGCTGGTGAAACCTTCGCTGCAGGCGGCGCGCGTGGCTCGTTTCACACCAACAAAACTTTTCGGTCAACCGGTAAAGGTCACGGGCGTGATCACTTACAACTTTATGGTGCAATAACCGATGCGAGCTGTGGTGCAGCGCGTCACCCGCGCGAAAGTTACCGTTGAAGCGGCAACAGTCGGCGAGATCAAACAAGGTCTCGTCGTTTTGTTAGGTGTTGCGCGCGACGATTCAGAAGGTGATGCCGAGTATCTGGCGTCGAAGATATTAGCGCTGCGTGTCTTTGATGACGAAGCCGGAAAGATGAACCGCTCGGTCAAAGACATTAGCGCCGGGATACTCGTGGTTTCGCAGTTCACTCTTTACGGCGATGTGCGTCGCGGGCTTCGGCCTTCCTGGATCGAAGCCGCAGCTCCGGAAGTAGCAAAACCGCTGTATGAATTTTTCATCGCGCAGGTAAGTAAACTGTTGACCGATGTTGCCGCCGGCAGCTTTCGCAGCATGATGCAGGTCGAATTGGTTAACGATGGACCAGTGACGATTCTGCTGGACAGTCGCAAGCAGTTTTAAGTCTCGCTCATCCGGGAGGAAGGCGGAATTGTTTTCGCGGCAGTCCCAACGTCGATACAGCTTCAGGAGGAAAAGGATCAGTGATCGCTATCGTTAACGTCTTATCAAACAAGTCTTGGACCATGGGGCTTTTCATCATAATTGTTGAGCTCATGTTCGCCCTCGTGCTAAGCGGCTGTAACCAGGGAACGGCGGTAAAAGAGTTCGACAAAACCGCCAGCCCAGTGGCGCGCAGCGACGTGAAGAAGGGAATCAAGCCGGAGCCTGATGAACAGGTGGCGGTAATCGAGACAGCCGATTACGGCAACATGGTCATCGAGCTTTATCCGAATATCGCCCCGCGGATGGTGGAACGTTTCAAGAAACTGATCCAGGAAGGATTCTATGATGGAACGAGCTTCCATCGGATCAATGCACCGGCGGGTTTGATTCAAGGGGGCGATCCACTTTCGAAGGACAACGATCCGGAAAACGATGGCAGCGGAGATTCGCCGTATCCAAATGTGCCTGGCGAGTTCAGTGACATTCCTTATGACCGCGGCACCGTGGGCGCAGCGCGGAGAGGAGCATCGCCGGAATTTGCCGGGCGCGCGGCCGTGACGGAAGAACAGGCGCGCAACACAGCAAATTGCCAGTTCTTCATCACGCTCAGACCCGTGCCGCAATTTGATGCAGACTACACTGTCTTTGGGCGAGTGATCGATGGAATAACCAACGCGGAGATTATTATGCGCGCTCCGGTTGAAGAGGAAACCGAGCGCCCGGCAGAAAAGATCGTAGTTAAGAGAGTGACGCTGCAACCAAGATCGAAATACGTTTCAAATAAGCCGTAGGCTCACAAGAGAAGTCCGCGCGTTAGCAAGGACTTTATTCTACGCCTATCGTTTTTTCTGGTACGTCCTTAGCCCTTCCTGACGGTCGGGCTTCTGCTTGTTGATTTCCAACTACGGTTTAGATCATGTCCTCGGTAGTCTTTGAGTTTTCGTCTAGCTCAAAGCGATCGCGATCGCGACGCTCAATCTTGTCGAGAAAATCCAGCTCCTCGTTGTCTTCAAAATTTACGCCGACCGCGTTGGCATTCTCCTCGACCATCGACTGATCGGGAGTAGGGTTGTCGCCGCCTACCGCTTCCGAGCCGCTCTCGTTTACGTCTTCCCATGAAGCATCGAGATCGCCGCCCGCATCCCTGGGAGAGGCAGCGGTGTTATTGCGCAGCCGGTGCGCGAGCTGATCCGGATCCTTGGGCGCGCGGGCAATCTCCTCCTCCATAAATTCCTCGATTTCAGGATTGGGAATAAAGTTCGGATCATTGCTCAGGTACTCAAAGTCATCGGCTGGTTTCTTCGGCATATACATTCTCCTGGCTCCCGGGGATACTCCGGCGAATCTCGATTTCGCTTTGAATAACAAACAGCGACGCTCTCGATCCTGCAACGTTGATACAAAATTGAGAGGGATACGTAGGACTATAACAAACAGATGAACGCGCAGCAACAAGCTTCAGACTTATCTGATCGGCTCGAAGGATTGGTACTGGTTCACCGGCAAGACGTGTTGCTCTTTGGAGTGCGGTGACCTGTCGCCGCACTCCAAATAGAGGCGTGTTTCAAAATACCAATACCGTAAGATAGGCCTCCTTGACGATCAAGCTCGTGGACTTTACACTTAACTTTGCTAACTAAACATTAAACTTTCTGCTGGTGATTGCTGCGACTGCTATTGGCATTTGCTAATCACGAACACGCATCCACGGGTTTCTATGCCATCAGGTCCCTTTAACTCCCTGCAAGAATTCACATTAGGCTCCGGCCAAATCGCCAAATTTTATTCCTTGCCTCAGCTCGAGAAAGAGGGCATTGGCCCCATCTCGAAGCTTCCGGTCAGCATAAGGATCGTTTTGGAATCTGTGCTGCGCAACTGCGACGGCGCGAAGATCACCGAAGACGACGTGCGCACCTTAGCCAACTGGCAGCCGAACGGCGAGCGCACCGAGGAAATTCCTTTCGTGGTCGCCCGCGTCCTGCTTCAGGACTTCACTGGCGTGCCGTTGCTGGTTGATCTGGCGGCAATGAGATCGGCGGTCGCCCGTTTACACAAGAATACTGACGTCATCGAGCCGCTGGTTCCAGTTGATCTGGTCATTGACCATTCGGTGCAGGTGGATTTCGCAAGCACGAAAGACGCGTTTGCGAAAAACATGGACATGGAATTCAAGCGCAACAACTCGCGCTATCAGTTCTTGAAGTGGGGGACGCAGGCGTTCGATGGGTTTGGTGTGATTCCGCCCGGCATCGGTATTTGTCACCAGGTGAACCTCGAGTTTCTCGCGAAGAGCGTGTGGGAGCGCAATGCCAATTACTATCCGGATACCCTCGTGGGCACCGATTCACACACGACGATGATCAATGGTTTAGGAATCGTCGGCTGGGGCGTTGGCGGCATCGAAGCTGAGGCCGCGATGTTGGGCCAGCCGGTTTATATTCTCACTCCGGACGTAGTCGGGGTACACTTGACGGGCAGCGTGCGCGAGGGCGTTACCGCCACTGATCTCGTGCTTCGGGTTACCGAGATGCTTCGCAAAGCGAAAGTCGTTGGAAAGTTTGTCGAGTTTCATGGCGACGGTGCGGCGAGTCTCTCGGTAACGGATCGCGCCACGATCGCCAACATGTCGCCGGAGTATGGAGCGACTATGGGCTTTTTCCCGGTCGACGAGCAGACGTGTCTATATCTTAAGGCCACCGGGCGGACGGATGAACACGTTGAGGCGGTGCGCAGCTATTACAAAGCGCAGGGCATGTTTGGAATTCCGAAAAAGGGCGAGTGTGAGTACAGCACACTGCTCGAACTCGATCTCAGCACCATCGTTCCCAGCGTTGCCGGACCTAAGCGCCCGCAGGACCGCATCGAACTCTCAAACTTGAAAAATCAGTTTTGCGATCTCTTGCTCAAGCCGGTTGCCGATGGTGGTTACGGTAAGACGAGCGAAGAGGCCGTAGCAAGATATTTCACTCGCATTGGAACGATCGACTTTGCGAAGACTGCGCTGGCCGGTGGCGGTGAACAACGGCCGGAGTCGGTTCCCGTCGCTGCGGGTGGGGTTGATACTCCGCAGGGAACGAGCGTATGGACCGAGACCGAGATGGTTAACAACCGTCCGACTCCGGACCGGCTGGTCGAAGTTGATCCGGAAGAGTTCCCGCACGCGGAGGTTGATCTGGGCCATGGGGACGTCTTGATCGCCGCGATTACTTCTTGTACTAACACTTCCAATCCCAGCGTCATGCTTGCCGCCGGCCTGCTTGCAAAAAAAGCAGTGGAACGTGGCCTGGCTGTTCGCTCATCGGTGAAGAATTCCCTCGCTCCGGGCTCGCGAGTGGTGACTGAGTATCTGCAAAAGACCGGCTTGCAGGAGTATCTCGATAAGCTCGGTTTCAACCTCGTGGGCTACGGCTGCACCACCTGCATCGGGAATTCCGGCCCACTCGATCCGAATATCGAGCAGGTCGTCACCAACCACGATCTGATCGCGGCCAGCGTGCTAT
>DASYMB010000320.1:0-4358 GCA_036009285.1 Pyrinomonadaceae bacterium
AAGCCGCACTCTATCGCCAGATTGTCTCGCGTATCAGTTCCCACTCGGGCCAGTATCAGCAGTTACCTGACTTGCTGGATTTCGTTGAACAGCAAACTACGACGGCGCTCGGCCTGCGGAGAGTGCGGATCGTAGTAGTCGATAACGTTGATGCGGACGAACAGAACGAGAACGCGCGCCTGGCTGGCGAAGAGACTGCGGCGATGGAGCCGTGGGTGCGGCAACTCCTGGATCTCTCGAGTCGGAATGATTCTGCTGCGGTGGAAGGCAATCCTTTGCTCGACGCCAATGGTTTCGCAATCGCTTACCCGGTTCGACGCGAGGGAAGAGTTTCGGGCGTTCTTCTGGTCGATGCAGCTCCGGGAAGTTTGACGGAAGATGCGCGCTCAGTGCTCGAGATACTTGCGGGGCAGGTTGCGATTGCGATTGAGGACGGTCGCCTCGTCGAAGAAAATGTGCGCCTTGAAAGAAAACTCGCCGAACGCGAACGCCTCGCGACGCTGGGACAAATGGCTGCGACCGTGGCCCATGAGATCAAGAATCCTCTCTCCGCGATCAAGTCGATCGCGCAGGTCATGGGCGAAGACGAAACTCTCAGCCACGAGTACGCGCGCGATTTAAGTCTTATCGTTGGTGAAACTGACAGGCTCGGCCGGAGTGTTACCCAGCTCCTCAGCTTTGCTCGTAAGGAGTTGCCTTCCGAATTGCCGGCGCGGTCGGAGCAACTCATCCAATCCACCGTGCGGTTGTTTCAAACGAGCGCCGAAAAGGAAGGCGTGCGGCTGAGCCTTAAATTAGAAAACGATGTCGAGCTGGATGGCCCAGCCGTTTCCGCCGTGCGCGTGGCGCTTTCAAATCTGCTTCTGAATGCGCTGCAAGCTACGCCGGCGGGCGGCGAAATCGCCATCACGCAGAAGATTGAAAACGGGGCCGTTGTAATATTGGTAGAGGACAGTGGACCAGGCGTGTCTGACGATCTCCGCCGGCGCGTCTGGGAGCCGTTTTTTACCACCAAGCAGAGAGGCACGGGTTTGGGCCTGGCGATTGTTCGCAAACGCATGCAGGAGGCTGGCGGAACGGCGCGGCTGATTTCGCGAGTTAACAGCGGCGGCGCGCGCTTTGAACTGAGAGTGCCGTTGCGAACAACAGACGAGCACGATAAGTACTGATCAGGGTATGCTCTGATCGGGATTGTCGGGTGTATCTGTGGCTGCTTTCCTCCTATCCTCTCCTCGTTGGAACTTTCCTCGGTCGCCCGCGTGTTAGCTACCGATCGCTGGCCCATCGCAATTTGAGATCTGGGATCACAGTCGAGCCCAGCAGCAGCGCGCGGTTGGTCCAATTCGGAGTTTGTCGAATAGCGACCGGGTGCCCGCTCTCCTCCCGTTTTCTAAAACGCTAATAACTTCTTGAAGGAGATACGTGTATGAATCTGCGTAAGAGTCTGGCAACCGTTCTATTTGCCTTTGTGTTTCTTGCGGTGGCCACTTGCGGCTCGCGAGTCTTTGCTCAATCTTCAACGACTGTTTCCCAAAACGAGAAACAGGACGAAACCAATCTCGATACTCAACTCTACCTGCTCGTCGCCACCAACCAGGATGTCGACGACACGAAGTTGCCCGCCGCGCTCGACCCCGTTATCAAACAGTTGCGTGCTTCGCTTCCGTTTAAGAACTACCGGCTCGCCGCCACACTAATCAATCGCGTGAAGAACGATGGCCGTTTGAACTTGAAATGGATCGGCGGACCGCTCGTGCCTTCCGGCGCCGTTACCGCCACCACGCCGAGCTTCAACGAATTCAAAGTAAACAGTGTGAAGCTTGTCAGGGACGCGGCCAATCAACAGCTCGTGCGCATGGACGGCTTCGGCTTCGGAGTGAGAATTCCCATCATCACCGCTTCAACCGTCGCTTCAAACGGTCCGATGGCGCCCATCATTAATTACGAAAGCACCGGACTGAACACCGACATCAGCATGCGCGAAGGCGAGCCGGTGATTGTCGGCACACTGAATATCGGTCCCTCCGGCGATGCGATCATCCTGGTGATGTCCGCGAGGAGCACGAACAAATAGCAGGACCAGCAGCAGGAGCAGACGGCAGGGGCAGTCGGCAGGGAAACAGGAGCAGGAGGCAGGAGCAGTCACCAGGAAGATACTGGTCGTCACCTGCCGACTGCTCCTTCCTCCTGCTCCTTTCCTCTGGCACGCGACGCGCTAGCGAAATTCACCTGTAAGGTTTTAAACTGACCGGAAAGGTGAAAAAAGACAAATTGCGATTATTGATTGTGGACGACGAGGAGGCTTCGCGCTACGGCATGCGACGCGCTCTGACGACCTTTGGTTATAACGTTTCGGAAGCGGAATCGGCTGAGGCTGCGCGCATATTGATCAAGCAACAGGAACCCGATCTGATGCTGCTCGATGTAAACCTTCCGGGAATGAGCGGCCTGGATTTTCTGAAGGAGTTGGAGGACGCCAAGAGTCCGGAAGATTCCGGTGAGAAAAGTCAAAGCGGTCCGCTCGTAATAATCATTACTGCGCACGGCTCGGAGCGGATGGCCGTGGAGGCTGTTAAGTCGGGAGCTTACGACTATCTCTCGAAACCTTTCGAGCTAGACGAGCTGCGGCTGGTGGTTAAGAACGCAGCCGAGACTGTGGCGCTCCGGCGCGAGAACGTTTCGCTGCGACGTCGTATAGAAATTGAAACGTCTGGGCGCGGCGCGCTCATCGGTAACTCTGAAGGCATGCGGCGCGTGCGCTCGATGATCGATAAAGTGGCTGAGACTGACGCGACGGTGCTCGTGCGCGGTGAATCGGGCACCGGCAAAGAGTTGGTTGCCCGCGAAGTTCACGAGCGAAACAGCACGCGCAGCAGGGGGCCGTTTGTCGCCGTCAACTGCGCGGCGCTGCCGTCGGAGTTAATCGAGTCGGAGCTGTTTGGCCATGAAAAGGGCGCTTTTACGGGCGCTGCGGGCAGGCGGCAGGGAAAGTTTGAGCAGGCTAACGGCGGCACGCTCTTCCTCGACGAGATTGGCGACATGAGCTCCAACGTGCAGGCGAAACTCCTGCGCGCGCTCGAAGAGCGGCGAATCGAAAGGCTCGGGGGCAACGAGTCGATTCCCGTCGACGTGCGCATCGTGAGCGCGACGCATCGTCCGCTGGAACAGGAAATCGCGGCGGGAAACTTCCGCGCCGATCTTTTTTATCGTCTCAGAGTAGTAACGATTGATATCCCGCCCCTGCGCGAACGTCGCGAGGACATTCCGTTGCTCGCCGAAACATTTACCGCTGCCGCTGCGGAACGTTACAACTTGCCGCTGAGACAAGTGGGCCAGAGCGCGCTGCGCAAACTCCTTGATTACGAGTGGCCGGGTAACGTACGTGAACTGAAGAACACGATCGACCGCGCCGCGATCATGGCTGAAGGCGAGGAGTTGCGTTCCGAGGATCTGCCGGATGAAATCGTGCCTTCCCAGCAACAGGCAAAACCTACCACCGCGACCGATGCTGAAGGCGGCCTCGCTGTTCCGTTCACTGCCGACTTTCGTGAGGACCGTCGCGAGTTTGAGCGACGCTACATCAGCCGTTGCCTCGAACACACTTCGGGTAACGTGACGAAGGCGGCTGAGATTTTGGGGATGCACCGCCAGTCGCTACAACACAAACTCCGCCAGCTCGGCCTCGGCCGCCGCTACGTCGCCGTCGGCAACGAGATGTCGGATAATTCCGACGAGTGAAAGCCTGAGAGTCTGATATCTGGCACCCTGGCTGATTTGCATGTGGCGCTTGCCAGAAATTTGGTAAGACTTGGATCGGTCGCTTTTCCCTCCTGACCTTGCTTCAGTGTTATGAATTCTGATAAATCCAACCATGAAGGAATCGTCTGTTGACCTAAGCGAAAATAATTCAATTCATCCTCGTTGATGAGGCGCTTGACGTTCGAACCCAATCCCAAACACCGTCGCAGAAAGCGCGGACGGATAAGTGCGCAACCTACAGACGGACAGGCGGTGCTTGATAATTCTGTGCAGATCCGGGATGAGTCACCACGCCGGCTCGGCGTGGATTCGCTGAACAAAGAGATAGTGATCTTTATGCAGCATCTTCCCGGTATCTTCCATGGTTTCGTTGTCGAGTGGGAGAATGTGGAACCGCTTGCACAGAGCATTCTTCACGAGCTTCGCGTGGTAACCAGGCATGGTAGAATATTGCAGCAAAGCGATGAAGTACGAAACGATTGAACCCCTTGGTAAGGATCAGGCAGAGCGTTTGTTCGCGAAAGACGACCGCGAGACAATCTGCCGAACGCTCGTGTGCGTCGCAATGTTCGAACCTGATCGGCATTGGGCCCAGAGTC
>DASYMB010000321.1:0-3039 GCA_036009285.1 Pyrinomonadaceae bacterium
ACGCCTGACTCTCCGGAAAATAAACTTCCACCCATGAATGCGCGTCGCTTTGTTTGACGGTGTAGGCGCCGGCGGCTTCGTTGTATTCTCCCGCGAGAAAGCCGTTGACTACCCGAGCAGCTATGCCGCGAGTCCGCAGCATCACGGTCATCGCCGTTGAAAAGTATTCACAGTGTCCGGTCTTAACGTTGAAAAGAAAGTCAGCCAGTGGATCAGGGCCGCCCGCTTTCATTTGCAGGCTGTATCCATAATCCTGCTGCAGGTGTGACTCGATCGCCTTGGCCTCGTCGTAGCGATTGCGAGCATGAGCATTGACGACTACGGCGTTCGCGAGCGCGTCTATTCTCGCATCGAGTGAATCGGGAAGTTGTAAATAGCGTTCAAAGCTGGCCGGATAAATACGAGCGTCGCTTCGCAACAGCGAAACATCCGGCTCGGCCGTGTCGGAAAGCACTTTGTAGATCGCTCGGTCAAATTCATGCTTGCGCGTCTGCATTGAACCTTCGGCATCGAGGCGCACAAATGCAAAGTCGCCCTGAATTGCAATCGGGCGTGAGGCGGCAAAGAGTACCGGAGACTCGATCGGTTCGAGGAAAACGGTTTGGGTAGTCAGGCGGTGCAACGCTTCGGTAGTGCCAAGCTGAAAAAATCCCTTGTCATTCTTTTTTTCCACCGCGCGGCGCGCTTCGGAAGACTTTCGCCAACCATGACCGGTGAATTCATCCAGCGCCACTCCCCGCCAGCGGAAGCCACTACGCGGCTCTGCGTCTTCTAAGCGGACGTGCATTACCACGGCGTTGTCGCGTTTGAGCTCGCCAATCTGTCCCAGAGTTACGCTTTCTGAGAAGCCGACGAAGTTAGTAAGCGAGCCGCCCGAACGGCTCAGTGCCGCGGCTCCCGAGCGCGGGGCCACCAGAAACAACGGCAAAGCCAGTACAAACGTCAACAACAGCAGGAGGAGTGCGACGAAGGGTAACTGCCTGGCCTCCGCGTTTCGCTTGCCGGCACGCCGTCGGGCGTTCCTGAAAATTCGAGAATCGGGTGGCACCAACAGATGGGTTTCGGTTTCAGCTACCGACCGCTTCGATTTCTGAATCTCGAACGCGATGATGGTCGAAAGGCTGCAGAGCAAGTAAAGCGTAAGAGTGCCGAGAAAGATTGGACTGAAGCTGAGGCCGGCCGCCAGGAGCACTTCAAAGAACGAAATGAGATATAGAAATACCCAGTCGCGATCTCGCTTGGCTTGCAGTAACTTTATTGCGGAGAGAAATACGATCAGATGTGCGAGCGCGCTGACGCCCAGCCGTCCTACTGGTTCGCCGGCGCTCTGTTGAAATTTCCAATCAATAAAGAACAGCGGAACTGAGAGCAACACGACTATCAAAACGGCGCGCTCGGAAAGTTGCCACCTGGTGCCCTCTAACTTCCACGCCACGATCATTAATAGCCAAAACGAAATAGCCAGCGCGCCCGTTAGTCCGCCCGCCAAAACGAGCGCCAGCGTGGCAACCGCGATCATTGCGTAAGAGAAAGTCTGGAAGTAGGTCTGAAAACTCATTAGGTCCGCGCTCTTGTCTCCAACCACCTGCGTGAGCGAGTGGCTTAAACTGTCGGAACCACCTGCGTGAGCGGGTGGCATAAATTCTGGGCTATAGCTAACTAGCCTCAATCCAAGGCCACCCGCTCACGCAGGTGGTTCTGACAGTTACTTCCTGGTCAATCGAATTTCGAAAAGCTTCGGCCACAACTTTCCGGTGACGAAGAGTCTGCCGCTCGCTTCGTCATACGCAATACCATTGAGTACGGCCTCTTCATCCTGAACTTCACCCGGCGCCAGCAGTCCCTTCATATCAATCCAACCTACGATGCTTCCGGTCTGCGGATCGATGCGAGCAATACGATCAGCGTGCCAGATGTTGGCGTAAATTTCTCCGTGAACGTATTCGAGCTCGTTTATTTCAGTCAGCGCTGTTGAGCCATCGATGACTGCGATCGTTTTGCGGACCTGGAAGTTGCTTGGATCAAGAAAGCGTATCCGATTACTGCCGTCGCTCAATATTAGCGACTCGCCGTCGGTTGTTAGTCCCCAGCCTTCGCCCTGATAGTTAAACTTGCCAAGCTTTTCAAAGGTCCAGGCATCGTAGATAAATCCTTCCTGATGCTGCCAAGTTAATTGATAGATTTTTCCCTTGAGGAGCGTTATCCCTTCGGCAAAATACGGAGGCGGCACATCAACCTTCTGAAGGACTTTGCCGGTTTCCATTTCAACTCGGCGTAAACTAGAGCGACCTACCTCCCCGGTACTCTCAAGCAATTTGCCGTCCTGAAAAACCAGTCCTTGGGTAAACGCATTCGGGTCATGCGGCCAAACGTGGACCACCTCGTAGCCGTAGACGGGAATCGGTTGCGTGCTGTCGATTCTCTTGCCGGGCAGAGGGGCTGGATTGCCCGGGCAACCAAGAGTAGAGAGCGAAAGACAGGCAATTAAGATCGCTATCATTCGTCTGGCAACACTTCGGACAACCGGAGAAAAGAAATTACTGATTAGGATCATCATACGCATTAGAAACGGAAACACGTCCAGCTTAACACCTGCGGGAGGCATGGAAAAACCCGGGGACAAGAGAGTCAAGAGCGATCACAAGGACAAATCCCGCACCGCATCATGCCGAGTGGGTTCTTTGAAACATTTCGGATGCGCTCAGAAAAGAAAGGAGTAAAATCAGTACAGGCAAAGTCACTGCTGAAACTGCTTATTCCATGGGTCTCGAAAAAGCCTGGTTTGAGTTTCGGCGAGTGGAGATTGAGGAGATCGCCATTCAACGGCTGGAAGAAGAGAAGATTGTTTATACGCGAGGACGCATTAGACCACGCAGCCGGAACGATGTGATGCTGCCAGACCAAGCTACCGAAATACCGCGAATGAAATTAACACCAGTGAAATCAAGTATGCTCCGCGCTGTAGGTTACGACCGGAAGGTCCATGAACTGGAAGTCGTCTTCAACTCCGGCGACGCGTACCGTTATGAGAAGGTGCCT
>DASYMB010000322.1:0-5427 GCA_036009285.1 Pyrinomonadaceae bacterium
CATCTGATCGAAGACGTAGCCTCGGAGTATTTTGGTTCACAGGTTTCCAACTACCAAATCGATGATCTGATTCGCGATGTCGGAGCGGTTCCTTATGAAAACGCGGAAGCCGATCGTGAAATAACCAAGACGTCGTCACGCGTGATGCGGTTCGCCGATAACTTCTGGATGGGCTTTCGCGAGGGGCGTGGGGAAGAAGGACGCTACCCGATTATTCCCGGAACTTTCGCGCGCAGGAACGACGAAGGAGAACTGCAACCGACCCCGCTGGGTGAACTTTACGTAGCGCTCGACGGCGCCCTGGGCCGCCTGGAAACAACGCTCGACGCGCTCAAAGAGAAACCGCCGGAGATTGAGAACCTCGTGCGACGAATTCGCCAGACCAAATTCGATCTGCAGTTCATCGTCACCGGGCAGGACAAAAAATTTGTGTATTGGACGGAACGACGCGGCCGCGGAATTTTTCTGCGCGCTTCGCCGATCGATGTTTCCGGATTGTTGGAAGATAAGCTCTTCGACAAAGTGGAAACCGTCGTGTTGACCTCCGCGACGCTGTCAAGCGCGGGCAATTTCTCGTTCATTCGCGAGCGGCTGGGATTAAACTCGGCAGAAGACCTGATCGCCGAGTCGACCTTCGACTATCAAAGCCAGGCGCTCTTATATTTGCCGCCAAAGATGCCCGATCCGCGTTCGCGTGAGTGGGCGGAAGCAGCAGCGGCGGAAGTGATCAAGATCGTCAATGCGACCGAGGGTCGCGCGTTTGTGCTCTCAACCAGCCTCGCGGGAATGCAGTCACTTTATGAATTGGCGATGCCTGAAATTGAGTATCCATGTTTCCTGCAGGGTAGCGCATCGAAAGGGCGTTTGCTTGAGCGGTTTCGACAAACTCCGAACGCGGTGCTCTTTGCCACGTCGAGTTTTTGGCAGGGGGTCGATGTGCGCGGCGAACAGTTGTCGTGCGTGATTATCGACAAACTGCCATTCGCCGTTCCCACCGATCCCATTGTCGCGGCGCGCCAGCGCTACATCGAAGACGAAGGTGGTTCGAGTTTCTTTGAGTACAGTGTGCCGCAGGCAATCATTAGTTTGAAGCAGGGTTTGGGAAGACTGATACGCAGCACTACCGACCGCGGCGTGCTCGCTGTGCTCGATCCGCGTCTTAGGACCAAGAGCTATGGTCGTTTATTTTTGAAGAGCCTGCCGCAGTGCGAGGTTACTTCAAACATCGACGACTTGGCGCAAGTGTTTGCCGTCAACCACGCGGTCGCGGGATAATGCAACCAGAAAAGAGGTTGTTGATTATGGCTACCGAACTGCTGCACGATCTGATGGCCCGTTCCTCCGAGCTCACGCGTGAAGAGAAGCAAAACTTAGCGCAATGCCTATCGGAACAAGCGAAGAGCGGTAACGGGGATGAGGAGAGCATGTCTCCGGAACGCTCACGAACGACCGACCCTGGCAAGGGCCAATTGTGGCTTGGCTAAAGGCTCACGCTGATGAATATGCCGGACAGCACGTCGCATTGGATGGAGATCAGTTGGTTGGTTCGGGCCGCACGGTGCGTGACGCGCGTGCGGCTGCGAAGCAGAATGGATATTCGCAAGCGCTCCTGGTCCACGTTCCACCACGAGAGGGCGGCACCTGGGGAGGTTGGTAGTTCATGAGCTATCAACTGGATTTCGATCGCATCTTTCGGGATGAACTTAATCGCGACGGAGTCTTTCTTCCCATTACCCTTCTCCGAGGTGAACACAGCGCGCATGTTGAAGCTCAAGTCGATACCGGCGCGAGCTGCTGCATCTTCAGCGGTGCCTTGGGTGAAGGCCTCGGGCTGGATGTGGAAAGCGGATTTCGGCAGGAGATCAATACTGTGACCGGTGCGTTCATGACTTATGGTCAGCAGTGACAGTTTCGGTGTTCGGGTTCGATCTCGAGGCAGTTGTTTACTTTGCTGCAGCCGAAGGTTTCACGCGTAATGTGCTGGGCCGTTCTGGCTGGCTCGATCGCGTCAAACTTGGCATTGTTTATCACGATAGCGAAGTGTATTTGAGTCGCTATGAGTGAATGGAATTTGCGTTGACGAAAACTTTAGTCAGCCCACAGGAGAAAAGACATGAGCGAGAACGAACGCGAAGACAACACCATCTACAAGGTTGTTGTTAACCATGAAGAGCAGTATTCCATCTGGCCGGCTGATCGCGAGAACGCGCTTGGCTGGAGCGATGCGGGCAAGTCGGGCACCAAGGCAGAGTGTCTCGCCTACATCGAAGAGGTTTGGACAGACATGCGCCCCCTCAGCCTGCGCAAGCAGATGGAAGAGGCGGCACGGCACAGCGGCGGGGAAGAGTAGAATGGCCGGCCAATTCGAAGTAATGATCGAGCGTAACTTCTCCAGTGCGCATCAACTGCGCGGTTACAAAGGGAAGTGTGAAAACCTGCACGGACACAACTACCGCATCGAGATCTACGCGCGCGGTAGGGAACTGGACAATATCGGATTGCTGGTGGACTTTGTGGAGCTAAAGGCGGCCGCGGACGAAGTGGTGCAATATCTCGATCACCGAAACATCAACGAGCTCGATCCGTTTGTCGAACTACAACCCTCGGCAGAGAATCTCGCGAAGTACATTCTGGAACGGGTTGGTGCGAAGGTGGGCGATGACCGAGTGCAGATTTACAAGGTCAGATGTTTTGAGACGCCGACCAGCGTCGCGACTTATGAAGTGATCTAGTTGGTTGCGCTCTGCCGACTGATGTGCGGAACGCCGCGGCTGTCGCCGTAAAGCAAACTGTTAGTTTGCGGTCGGTGGGCAGGCTGTCTCTCGCGAATCGAACGCAATCTAACAGTTTGCTTTACATTTACAGCCTTCAATTTACCGTCACGCTTCGTCGGCGACCGCCGGCAGCGTTTGCGCAAACACCGGCACCAGTTCTTCCGCGCGTTGTTCTTCGACGCGTTCCACCTTTTTGGCGGCCTTCGTCATGAATGGCTTCTCGCAGAATCGATAGAACACCCAGGCAAACGCGACCGTGGCCGGCACAACGATCACTAAGGTGTTCAATATTGGTGGAAGTCTTGGGGTGACGAACCACCACGACTGCATGATTACCAGTTCGTGCGTCAGGTACAGCGAATAGGAAAACACGCCGACGAACGCGGTCGCAGCGACCATCCGCATAGCCGCGCGAGTTACCCCACCGGGCTCTTTGAATGTCGTAAGCCAGCGCTGTTCAGCCTGGACCACTCGGTTCACAATTATGAAGAAGCCCACTCCCCAGGCCGGGTGCATTAACAGCCAGGCCAGATCGTGAGCGAGCGTGTCCTTTTGCGTAACCGGCAGGATCATGGATGTGGCTGAGGCTAAAACAATTGCCGCACCGCCGAGCCAAATGTTCCGGCACCATCCTGGCAGCTTCACCAGCCCGAACGCTGCTTCAACGGCAATCGCGCCGAGCGCCCACGTGAACCAATGTGAAGCCGCCGCTTCGGGAACCGGGATGCCCTTTCCCACCGTTATCCACGCTGCATGACTAAACATGAACCATGCAACGCGCGCCGCGGCGCAGATCAAGAGCGTCGGTCCCCAGCCCCAGCGCGTTCGCAGAAACAGCAGCAGAAAATATGCGAGGTAGAGTTGCTCTTCAATTGCGAGCGTCCAGAAAACTCCGTTGATGCTGTAGCAGGTGTACGGGTCAAGATTGTGAAGCATCAGCAGATGCATTACGACGTCGTAGACAAAGAAATGCGTAACGTTGAGGCCCGTGGATAGCGCCGCCATCAGCATAAACAAAGCGAAGGCGATCAGGTAAGGGGGATAAAGCCGGCGGAAACGACGGCGCCAAAAACTGCCAAACTGAATGGATTGTGATTGCCCGTTCGCGCGCGACTTGGCCCACTGCAGGTGAATACAGAATCCCGAAATAACGAAGAACAGAAAGACGCCAATGTAACCAAACGAGCTAACGAATTGCAGCAGCCTTACGGGCCAGCGAAAGAGATTGTTTGGCACCGCATTGCTGGTTTGCAGCACGGCGTGATAAAGCACCACTCCCAATGCCGCGACGCCGCGCAGCGCATCAATGCTTTGTAGGCGGCCTTCGATTGGGGGTTGGCTCTTGATTGCTCTCATCAAAGGGGGGTTGAGAATTGTCAGAACCACCTGCGTCAGCGAGTGGCAGTCTTATCCGTTGCAACTCCTGGCGTCGAGCCGCCCGCTAACGCAGGCGGTTCTGACATTCAGGCGGACACCAGCGCTCCCACGTCGATATTGTACTTCCTTATCTTGCTGTAGAGTCGCGGGCGATAGATGCCGAGCAGGTTCGCGGCTGCTTGCTTGTTACCGCCGGTGCGCTGCAGTGTTTTTTCAATCACCAACCGTTCGATGTCTTCCAACGTCATGTTTGGCGGCACATCCCACCCCGTTCCGGCCGGCGAGCCTTCCGGAAGCGAGCCATTGTCAAACGGCAGATCCACCGGCTCAACGCGATTTCCTTTAGCTAACAACACCGCTCGTTCGATTACGTTTTGCAATTCGCGTACGTTGCCAGGCCACGCATGACCAAACAGCCGTTGATAGGCCGCCTGTGAAACGCCGGCGATTGCTCGATCGTATTTCTGCGCGTACATGTGCAGGAAATGTTCCGTCAGAAGTTGAATGTCCTCACTGCGATCGCGCAAAGGCGGAACGTGAATAGTAATCGTCGAAATGCGATAGAAAAGATCGTCGCGCAAGAGGCCGTCCCGAATGGCGTCTGCCGGAGGCCGATTGGTTGACGAGATCAGACGGAAGTCCACGGCGTAAGTTTTCTCAGAACCAATCTTGCGGTAGCTGCGTTCCTGCAACACGCGCAGGAGTTTTGGTTGCAGCTCCACCGGCATCTCCGCGATTTCATCGAGCATTAACGAGCCGCCGGCCGCGTGTTGGACCAACCCCTCCTTATCGGCGTGTGCTCCTGTGAAGGCGCCTTTCGTGTGGCCAAACAGCTCAGACTCAATCAACTCCTTCGGCAACGCCGCGCAGTTGACCTTGATGAAGGGTTTGCGCGCGCGCAACGAATTGTAGTGGATCGCGTTGGCGATGAGTTCCTTGCCGGTGCCGGATTCGCCCACGATCAAAACGTTTGCATCCGACTTCGCTACCGACTCGATCGTTTCGTAAATAGTTTGCATCGGCTTTGACGAACCGATGATATTGAAATACTCCGAGCGCGTGGAAAGCTGCCGGCGCATGTTTGCATTTTCGGTGAGCAGGTCCCGCTGCTTCATCGCGTTTTGGATCCGTCGCAGCAGGGTATCGAATTCAAAGTTATCCTTTTCGACAAAATCAAACGCGCCTGCTTTGCTCGCTTCAAACGCTCTCGGTCCGGAGCCATGTCCCGTAAGGACGATCACTTCCGTCAGCGGTTTTGCGTCTTTGATGTGACGAA
>DASYMB010000323.1:0-6298 GCA_036009285.1 Pyrinomonadaceae bacterium
CCTGCCTCCTGCTCCTAGAATTTTTCCGGTCGCAGCAGCGCATAGACCAGGTAGACGAGCAACAGGGCTGAAAGCGCCAGACCGAGCATTGCATCAAGGTTCATCTTCGTTATCCTCTTCCAACTCCTGAATCCACCAGCAACGTTGGAGGCTCAAATACCAGCGCAACAGCAGCCACAGTCCATAAACGTCGACAAATCCAGCCGCGGCTAACCACATGATTGTCAGGCCTCATCGAAGCCTCTCGCAGCCGCGCACATAAGCCAGCGCAAGAAGAAAAAACAAAATCGTCGCCGCAATGAAAATCAGATCCATCATAGCCAGCCCGGGTTTAGTTGAAGTTGTACCCAACCTCCATAAGAAAAAAGTGATTTCCTTGCGCGGGATTCTGGTTGCCGATTGAGTAGCCGGCATAGCCCGTTACTCTCGGCCCAACTTTGAAAACTACGCCCGGCGTGAAATAGCCCGCGCTGTGTTTGCCGGTGAACCAGTCTGCTGCCAGGGCGACTTTCCTGGTTAGCGGCTGCTCAAAGCCAAACTGTCCGCCCGCACGGTTTGCAACTGCCACAACACTGCGGGTGAAGTCGTATCCTCCCGCGGTCACGCGTGTACCGCTTTTGAAAGTCTTACTGATTTCCGCGTACAGGTAGTTGCCCGCGGTATAGGCTCGGTTGCGCACGGGCAGGAAGAGATGATCGCCAACTGCGATTGCGATGCCGTTGTTCTTCCCTTGATAGGGTTTCCATTTCAGTGCCGGGACCACGGTCGTGGTATCCGCACCTGGCTGAATATTGCCGGTGATATTCAAACCGATCTCAATCCGGTTTCCGGCGCCGACAACAATGCGCGGCACCAATGATGAGAACTTCCTGGCCCCAGCAGAATCGGTCGGCTTAAAACTGAAGTCCAACTCGCCGTAAACTTTGCCGCGATCAAGAACGTCCGTCGTGGGAACGTTGAAGATCGTCTGTTGAGCACGTAGCTCACTGGCCGGTAGGAGAAGTGCACCGACGAAAGCAAAGGCTACCCAGAGCTGTCGAATAGGCTTAGCGTTGGCCCACACGCTGAACCTCCCGAGTTCCCCGGCTATTCGATCTGCGTTCCTCCCAGTCAAGGCAATAGCCCGAAAAAATAAGTAGCGGAATGGTGACTATCAAGAGCGCGGTGCCGAGACCGTGCAGCCAGGGATGGAGCGGCGCACCGAGCATCCAGGCAAGCCCGGTCAAAACACTGCCGAGCAACGCCGCGCCAATTCCACCGCAAAAACAGCAGCAGGCACCTACCGCTTCCCGTGACCCGACCAATGGCTTAGTTCTCTGTTTGTTCATACAAAGAACTTACGCCCGCTCTCATAAAGATGAAGTAAAGGGTTTATAAAAAGTTCGTAAGGATTGAAGTAGGTGGAAGCCTTATGCTAATCACCAGGTTGGAACCGGTAGCCAATCCACGGTTCGGTGAGGATGTATTTTGGGTTAGCAGGATCTGTTTCGATCTTTTTCCTTAGCTGACCGATGAAGACGCGCAGATACTCTGGCTGTTCAGTGTAGTTACCGCCCCAGACCGCTCCGAGCAGCGCGTGATGGGTGAGGACCTTTCCCGGATGACGTAACAGGTAGACCATTAGATCGTATTCCTTTGGCGTCAAACGCACCTCTCGATCTTTGACGGTGAGCCTGCGTTCCAGAAGTCGAATTTTGAAATCACTTTCTTCTAAAACATCTTTCGCAGTGTCGTGTGCTGCGGGTGCGCGGCGCAGGTTTGCGCGTATGCGGGCGAGCAGCTCATCAATGCCGAATGGCTTCATAACATAATCGTCAGCCCCGGCGTCAAGCGCCTCCACTTTTGCACGCTCTTCCCCTTTCACAGAAAGAACGATGATCGGAACGTCCGAGAAGCCGCGCAGCCGGCGGCAGAGTTCCAAACCATTCATGTTTGGCATCGATAGATCAGTAACGATCAAATCCGGGTGCCAATCGCTGAATGTCTGTAACGCAGCCTCGCCGTCTGCGGCGACGTGAACCTCATAACCTTTGGTGGTGAGTCCGCGACTTAGCACGCGCGTAATCTGTCGCTCGTCGTCCACGATAAGTATGCGCTGCTTATCAGTCATGCTTCACGCTACGAAATGAATCGGGTCGCTGATGATTGTTCTGCTGCATTAGTGGGCAGCGCGATAACAAACTTTGCCCCGCGTCCGCCGGCGCCATCTTCAACCCAGATGCGTCCTCCGTGTGCTTCGACGATACCTTGCGCGATCGCCAGGCCCATTCCGGTGCCCGAAGGCTTTGCTCGATCGCCGTCGCGCATGGCCCGAAAGAACTTATCAAAAACGCGCTCACGCAACTCCCGCGGGATTCCTTTACCCTGGTCTTCCACGCTCACACAGACAGTTTCTTCAGCGCCAGACTTTGAATTAGCGCTTACTCTGATAGTTGATCCGGGCTCGGAATATTTTGCAGCGTTATCAACCAGCACGTAGACGGCTTCAACCAGCGCCGGTTCGTCCACATTGATCTCAGGCAATTCGCTATCGAGCCACAGTTCAATGCGATGCTCGCGCGTCCGCGGTTCTGCTCGCTTCATTGCCGCGAGTATTATTCCGTCGAGCGAGCTGGATTGTCGTCGCAGTTGCATCTCGCCAGCGTCTATGCGGGCCAGCTCCATCAAACTGGCCGTAAAGCGATCCAACCGATCAGTCTCCTCGTTAATCACCTCCAGCATTTCCTGCCGGCCCTCTTCGCCCAACTGCTCACTTGCATCAGCTCGCTGGTCCTTAAGATCATCGAGCAGCATGGTCACCGATGCTTTGATCGCCGTCAGCGGCGTGCGTAGATCATGAGTCACTGCATCCAGCAGGGCCGACTTCAAGCGCTCGCTTTGTTTGAGTGCTTTGGCCTGGCTTGAGCGCTCGAAAGAATCTTGTAGCTCATAGTAGAGCCGCTCGATCTCCTGTCGCGCGGCATTGGCTTCCTCAGCGCGACGCTTCGCGTGCGACGAAAGCTGGCCGGCAGTGATGGCAGTTATCAGGAACGCAATGAATGCAATCCAATCTTCGGGATCGGCGATACTCAGCGTGCCGACGGGAGGCAGAAAGAAGAAGTTGAAGCAGATAACACCCAGCACCGAGGCCAATACAGCAGGTTTGGAACCCCACGCCGTGCCGACAAAAAGTACGATTAGCAAGAGGGATAAGGCGACGGTCGTGGGATTAATGTGAACGCTGAAGATCTTGAGGACGGCGGTGGCCGCAGTGATCACGACGACCGCTACCAGGTATCCAAGGCGCTGTTTACGCGCTAATGCTTTCCACACGACTTGATTGTAAGTCCACTTACTGGAGGATCGGCAACTATAAAGCAAACTGTTGTTTGCGAACGGTTCGCCACCAATGGCTTGAGCGTTGGCCAGCCCGCGCAAACTAACAGTTTGCTTCACTTTGCCCGAAAAATGGTTCGGCCGGTTCTGGCCAAGCAGAAGCCCGACCGTTAGGGAGGGCCAAGATCGAAATTCTGGCAGAAATCAGAGCCCTTGCTAACGCGCGGGCTTCTGCTTGGCACAGAGTACTCAGCCCATTGACACTTTTCGGGCAAGGCCAGTTTGCTTTACAGTTTGGGCAGCCGGCTCTCAGCCGCCAACGTGCACGATTGGCCGGCGCTCCGGATCTTTTTCCGCCTGGCGCAAAACCTCGTGAGTGACCGGCGCCGTATCACCTTCGCCAAACGCGATGTACTTCAACAGGTAAGACAGCGGATTCCCTTCACTCCAGCCAAAGTAGACGTGGGGCAGCTTGCCGGTTTCGTTGCGCAGGAAAAGTAAGAAGGCAGCGATTGCATTGGGCACTGCCGGAGAAACCGCGCGCAGCACTTTATAGCCGTCAACTTTTTCCCCATGAATCTGCAGCACACCAGAAAATTCCGAGGCATCGCCGGGCGTCACTTCGAAAAAGAGTATCGGCTCCCCGGGCGGGATATGGTTGTCCGTTCGCTTTTCTCTTTCCTTGATTTCGTATTCGAGCGCATCACCGGTATCAAGCCGGTTAGCGATAATTCGCACCGTGCCTCTCGCCGCCTGTCGCACAAACTCGCGCGCCTGATCGTCGAGTTCAATTCGCTCTACTCTTAATTCAGTTGAACGCCAAACGCGTGAGAAGAGCGAGGCGAGGATGATCGCCAGAATGAAGAACGACGCGATCTTAATACCCTCTGGACGCTCATGAATGTTTTGAATCGTGGTGTAAGCGAAGACAATCGCGATGACCAGGAAATGAGTCCAGTTTTGACCCCGCTTGCGCATCGCCAGAGTTACGGCGATCGCCGCGGAAGTCATCAATACCAGCACGCCGGTCGCATAGGCGCCGCCTTGGGCGTCGACGTCGGCGTTGAAGATCAAAGTTACCGCAAATGCGATTAGCGTGAAGACGAGCGCGAGTGGTCGCGTCGCCTGCGCCCATTGCGGCGCCATGCCATAGCGAGGCAAATAACGCGGCACTATGTTGAGCAGCCCCGCCATGGCTGAAGCGCCGGCAAACCAGAGAATCGTGATGGTGCTGAGATCGTAGAGGCTGCCAAAGATATCGCCGAAGAAATGGTGGGCCAGGTACGCGAGGGCGCGCCCATTTGCCTCACCGCCCACCTGAAATTTCTCCGCCGGAATCATCATCGTCGTCACGAGGCTGCTGGTAATCAGAAAGACGCTCATGATTAGCGCCGCGGTGCGTAAGAGCTTCCGGGTATTTTTGATTCGTCCCGCGAGCAGGCGGTGGATAGTTGGTCCGACCGGACGTCCGGTGCGGGTCGAGTGAATATCTTCCCAGTCGGCATCAGTTAAGTCGGTGTCGCCTTTGACTAGCGGCATTACTGCCACACCGGTTTCAAAACCGGAAAGTCCGAGGGCAAGTTTGGGAAAAAGAATTAACGAGACGGCGACGACAAGCCACCAATTGCCGTGCACCCGCGGGTGATGAAGTAGAGCCTGTTTCCATTCGGGAAAATAGTGCGGATGCGAAACGAGTTGATATAAACCAAAGCCTACGACAATGAGGTTGAGCGCCAGATAGGTCGCCACCAGTATCACGGCTATGCCAATGGCTTCCTTGAAGCCGCGCAGAAAGATGGCCCCTAACAGCGCAACCAAAACGAGCGTAATGCCAACCTGATGCTTCAACATTTCAGGGGTGAATGGGTTTTCGATGATGTGAGCGGTGGCATCCGCGGCCGAGAGCGTAATAGTGATAATAAAATCCGTGGCCACGAAACCGAGCAGGACCAGGACGAAGAGCTTGCCCTTCCAACGCGACAGCAGATGCTCCAGCATCGAGATCGAGCCTTCGCCGTGCGGACTTTCTTCAGCTACTCGACTATAGATTGGTAAAGCACCGAGAAGAGTGAGGAGAACCAGAATAAGTGTGGCTACCGGCGAGAGCGCGCCTGCTGCCAGAAATGCGATACCGGGTTGATAACCGAGTGTCGAAAAATAGTCGACCCCCGTCAGGCACATCACTTTCCACCAGGGATGTTGCTTGTGAGAGCCTGGCTGATCGTCGTTTGAAGCCGACTGTCGACCGCCCTTGTATAACCAGAGCTTAAGTTTTCGCCTTGTTCGATCGAAAAGAGGCATCCTGATTGCCATGCACACTGGCCCACAACCAGTTGCTTCCCATCTCTACGTCTGGTTCTTTAACTCGCGGAATTTTACGCTTATTCGATCCTGCGTCAAGCAGATTCGAAGATTCAGGCCCCACTCGTTTCGCTTGCTCAAAAAAAAGCGGGCGGGGGCCTCCCACAGCCCCCACCCTAAGGCCACGTGTCCTCACCCCACGCGACCACTTCGCTCACCGGGGAGGTGAACGCAGCCGGATTATGCAACAGACGGATTAAACTTTCAACCGTCTTCTGTTAATAAAACCGGATAAAGATTAGTTATGAAGGCTAGAGTAATTTGTTGTACATCCCGGCGAGAGCGTTCGCGAGGGTGCGGCGGCGGCTCGATGGCTGAAACTATTTAGATCCGAACCTGGACTTGCTGCCGCTTCCGATTGCCGCGGAGTCCTCGGTGCGACGCGGATCTCCAGTGAGTTTTTCAGCGTGAGAAAGGTCTGCCATCGCCACTACCACGAGGAGCGCGGTGACTCCGAGTGTTGCCAGAATATAAAGCAGCGCCGTCATTTCTTTATAAATGAGGACGATGGTGCCAATGGCCAACACCGCAGTCCAAAGAACCGTGATGATTTTTCTGCGGCGACGATCGCCAGCCATGTTTCGTGTGCGCTTCATACTCGATAACTCCTAAACGACCGGAT
>DASYMB010000324.1:0-2725 GCA_036009285.1 Pyrinomonadaceae bacterium
GTTGAAGGAACTCCACGCGCTGATTGAGCGCCTCGAGCATGAGATAAGCGTGGCGGAAACGGAAATGCTGCTCGCCGGCGAGAATGACCAGTTAAACGCTATCTGCACTATTCATCCGGGGGCAGGAGGCACGGAATCGCAGGACTGGGCCGAGATGCTGCTGCGCATGTATTTGAAATGGGCGGAGCAACGAGGATTTAAAACCGAGATCATCGACTACCAACCTGGTGAAGAAGCCGGGATCAAAGGAGTGACCTTTAGAGTGGAAGGCGAATATGCCTATGGCCTGTTGTCTGCCGAGGCCGGAGTGCATCGGCTGGTGCGCATCTCTCCATTCGATCAGGCGGCGCGTCGTCATACTTCGTTTGCCTCCCTCTTTGTTTATCCGGAGATCGACGAAAACATCGAAGTGGAAATAAACGACAAGGATTTGCGCATTGACACTTATCGCGCAACCGGCGCCGGCGGTCAGCATATCAACACGACAGACTCGGCGGTTCGCATCACACACCTCCCCACTAACATCGTGGTGCAATGCCAGAACCAGCGCTCGCAACATCAGAACCGTGCCGTGGCCATGCAGGTTCTCCGTTCACGTTTGTACGAATTGGAACTCGAGAAGCGAAGAGCGGAGACTGCTGAGCTCGAAGCCAACCGGGCGGACATCTCTTTCGGATCGCAAATCAGGAGTTACGTGCTCGCGCCTTATCAACTGGTGAAAGATACGCGCACAAAGTTGGAGCGCGGCAATGTGGACGCGGTGCTCGGCGGTGATATAGACGATTTTATCAAGGCTTACTTGCTGGCGAAGAAGGCAGCGTAGAAGACTTTGGAGTGCGCTGACCCTGCCAGCGCTTTGGTCGGTCGCGACCGGTCGCGGCCACGGTTCGCTGAGTTCCGGGTGAGTACGGCGACCGGTCGCCGATGACCAAAGCGGTGACAGGTCACCAGCACTCCAAAGAGTACCTGGTTTTTCCAGTCTCGGAGTCGATATGGCCACTACTGAGTTTGAGGAGCAACCCAGAATAATCACTCCGCGAAACAGTCGCGTAAACGAGATCGTGGCGATCCTGCTGTTCGCGGTGGGACTGCTGCTGGCGTTGTGTCTCGTCTCCGCAGCCTTTTATCCCAATGACCCTTCATGGAATTCGGCCGGGCAAGCAGAGACTCACAACTGGGCCGGCGCTATCGGCGCGAATGTAGCCGCTTTCCTGTTTCAGTCGATTGGCCTCGCCGCTTATCTGCTCCCCTGCTTAATGCTGGCTGCCGCGTGGCGGCGGTTTAAGACGCGCAGCTTTCGCGCCCCCTTCTCGCGCTTGCTGGGCCTGGTGCTGCTGACCCTCGCCGCCGCTGCACTGCTTTCAATCTCAAACATTCATCCGATTTTTGATTCCAGTGTTCAACCGGGTGGGCTGGTTGGAACTCTGATCTATCGCGGTCTTGCAAGTGGACTCAACACCGTGGGTGCGACCGTTTTGTTGATCGCCGTCGCGGCTACGGGACTGCTGCTCGCCACGAATTTCTCGTTTGTTGGCTTGTATGAAAAGCTTGTCGCACTGCTCACTGAACGCTTCGCCTCGGTCTTAGAAATTCCCCATCGACTCAAAGCCTGGCGCGAGTCTCGCCGTGAACAATCACACCTGCGCAAGCAGCAACGCGAGCTACTCAAAGCCCAACAACTGGCCGCACAAACTGCGGCAAAGGATTCGCTGGATTTGACTCCTGAGGAACGCGTGGCCCAGTTCATGAACGCGCCTGACTCAACCACTATCAACGCCGAAGCAATCAGTCGAGGTGAACTGGCTTCAGCGTTGCAGGCAACTACAATTCAAGGATCCGCAGAACCGGCACGCGCCGCTGCAGCCGGTGTGGGACTCCCGGGCGCAACGGTCGTCAACAGTCCTTCCGGTCGCCGCTCGATCTTTCCCGGCCCCAAAGGCGCAACCGCTGTTGCGGATGACGAGTTGGAAGCCGAGGAGATGGTCAAGGGCGCGTCTGTGCTGCGTCCGAAAGGCGAGGCGCCCGCAACCGGAAAGCTTCCCTTCGACGCTGACCGCGCTCGCAAAGTTTCATATACCGACTACTCGATGCCGCCGCTCCAGTTTTTGAATGAGGCGCCGCCGCCGAGCGAGCAGGCAGACACGGAGTTGCTGGGACTGGCAACGCGCCTGGCGGAAAAATGCAAAGAGTTTAATGTCACTGGACAAATCAAACATATCTGTCCTGGTCCAGTAGTAACTACTTACGAATTCAAACCCGATCCCGGCGTTAAATACTCGCGCGTCGTTTCCCTGGTCGACGATCTTTGCCTGGCGCTGAAAGCGGAGTCGATTCGCATCGACCGCATGCCGGGCAAGCCTCACGTCGGTATCGAGGTCCCGAATCCGCGTCGCGAAACAATTTTCCTGCGAGAGGTTATTGAATCGCGCGCGTTTCGCGAGTCGTCGTCGAAACTTACGATCGCGCTGGGCAAGACCATAGATGGACTCAACTATGTTGCCGATCTCGCGAAGATGCCCCACCTGCTGATCGCCGGCACTACCGGCGCGGGCAAGTCTGTCGGCGTTAATTCCCTGATCGTTTCCATTCTCTACCGCGCGCGGCCTGATGAAGTTAAATTCATTCTGATCGATCCCAAGCGGCTCGAACTCGGACTTTACGAGGACATTCCACATCTCGCGGCGCCCATCATCACCGATCCGAAACTCGCCTCGCGTTCGCTCAA
>DASYMB010000325.1:0-18306 GCA_036009285.1 Pyrinomonadaceae bacterium
CACGCCCATCCAGGCCGCCTTGCGTCCGCGCCAACCGGAAGTTGAGCGGTAAAGGATCAGCAACAAGTAGAGCAGCCACGTGAGGGCTGCAAATATTTCCTTCGGATCATTGTGCCATACCCGGCCGTCGCGCGACGATGCCCAGACCATGCCAGTCGCCATCCCAACGGTTAATAGTGTGAGACCGATGGCTGCGGAACTCGTGGCGATCTCATTTACCATGGTCAGCGATGGCAGCCGGTGAAAGATCGCGCTGAATGTTTTTAGTTTTAGTTCGCGCTCTTGCAGGAGGTACATAACGCTCGCCAGGAAGACCACGAAGAAGGCTGCATAAGCAGACAGGAGCAGCGCGATGTGCACCGGAGAAAGCCAGGTGGCCCACAGCGCGTTCGCCTCTGCCTGATCGGGTGTGGCGGAGCGCGTAATCACCGCGATGAAAATCAGAACGGAAACGAGCGGCAACGTTACTACACCCAAAGGCCGCGCCCGGTAACGGTAAAGGACGAGTAGATAACTGGCGATCAGAGTCCACGCCAATAAAAAAAGCGTCTCGCGCAGATAGAAGAGCGGATAGTGACCGAAAATTGCCCAGTCGATAATCAACGCCGCGGTATGCAGCGCAAAGCCGGCCGCCATGGCCCATTCAGAGACGCGTTGAAGCGAGCGGCGCTTATTGAGAAACGCCAGCACTGCATGAATAGCGGAAACAACGTAAGCGGCCAGGACGGCCAGCAATAGGGATCTCATGGTGGTGATGCGAACGCATCCGATTCTAGTTGAGGACTCAGGTCGCGGCAAGGACGACCACTAATGCCGTTGCCGATCGCAGTAATCCGCTGGCATTTGCCAACGCACGTGTTTAGAAAGCGGACTTGTCCGCCCACGGACGCGGGGGCACAAGTGCCCTATCTAAACGGGTGACTAATCCGGTCGCTGCAGCTCCCGGGCCTGACTTTGTTTTCGTTGTCAACCTCGATGGCAAACGTTATTCTGCGGACAGTCATCGGAGAAACATGTCCTGAATCGTTTGCCTGTCTGATTGCGTCCGCGACACCGGATCGACTGGAGAAAGCTTTGCTTCTTCGGATTTCCCTAATTTGTTTGCTTTGCATTGCTGTGGCGCTTGCCGTTGTTCCGCAAACGCGTTCGGGGCGCCGGCATCGCGTTCGCAGGCCGGCCGTCAAACCTCAGCCAAAAGAACAACCGACACCCCGGGTAACTCCTGAGCCAACTCCGGAACCGACACCTGAACCCACTCCGGTTGAGGAACTACAACAAGCCGAAACGCTAAAGATCGATACTAACCTCGTGACCGTTCCGATCATCGCCACTACGATCGAGGGAAACTATATTCCTGATCTGCGGCAGGAAGAGTTCAGCATTTCGGAGGACGGCGAGAAGCAACAGGTGGCCTTCTTCGCTACCGTGAGTGCGCCGTTTCATGTCGTGTTGTTGCTTGATACCAGCGCCAGCGCCCGCGAGAGTTTGCGTTCCATCCAGCGCGCAGCCATTGCGTTCGTGGAGCAGTTGCAAGGCGCGGATCGCGTGAAGGTGATTTCGTTCGACAACAATGTGCGGGAACTAAGTGACTTCACAAACGATCGAGTGGTGCTGAGAGACGCGATCTACAAGGCAGCTTCCGGACGAGGAACCAAGCTTTACGATGCATTCGAGCTCGCACTCGCTTCGATTAGAAGTATCAAAGGCCGGAGGGCGATTGTTCTTTTTAGCGATGGAGTCGACTGGCATAGCGATGAGGCGACCTTTGACGGCACTCTCCATGGGCTCGACGAAGAGGGTGTGATTGTTTATCCGATTCGCTATGAGACTCGCGCCGAGACCGAGCGCATTGCTCGCGAAGGAAGCGATGACCCGACCGGAAATCTTCCCACCATCGACGTAATACGCGGAACACCTTCCGGAACAACTGCGCCTACTTTTCCGAGCGACGATCCGAGCACCGTGCCCACCACGGGCCAGCGCCCGAGGACTGGACCGCTGGGACTTCCGACTGCCGGCGAGATCATGAGGGGACGACGGCAGCGCGACCCGGACATGGATCGTTTTCCCTCTCCGTCTCCCGATCGACTGCCGCCTGATGGACCAAGCGGACGACCGGATGGCGGCGGCGCTGATCCACGCGATGCGCGCACCGATCCCCGCGATGGGCGTGGTACTTCCGCTCCCTCGAGCCGCGGCAGCCGGCGCCGGGACGACTCCTTGGGCCTGATGCTTGATTCGCTTTATCTGAAGGGCGACAGCTACTTGATGGAGTTAGCGAACAGGTCAGGCGGACGTTTGCTGCGGGCCGATACGCTCGCTTCTTTGCCTGACGCCTTCGCAAGGATCGCCGCCGAGCTTAGAACTCAATACGCGATTGGCTACTACCCAACCAACAAAACGCGTGACGGCCAGTATCGCAAGATCAAAGTTACCAGCACGCGCAAGAACGTCGTCGTCCGCGCCCGCCCCGGTTATCGCGCACCGAGTGGCGGCTGAACGAGCGGCATGGCTGGCCGAACTTTCATTCACAGCGCGGCTTTAGCCCGCTGGCAAAGGTCTTCACCCTGATTTCGTTAACCGTTTGAACGGTTTTCTTTTGAGCTTCAACCATCGCCTCACTCCAAACCGTTCAAACGGTTTCGGGTGTGAGAGATTGCTTGTGCACCGGGCTAAAGCCGCGGTGTGAATGAGACTACTCATCAACCTCAACCTACTGCCGATTCTCCAGTCATCTTGTTTGCTGTCCTTCAGTCGTGCTAATTTTGCTGGCCGGTACGATAGACATTCCTGTCTGTCCGTCATTCATTCGGGTTCTTCAAACTAAGAAATGCCTGATCGAAACGAAGCCTGGGAATTGTTGTGCGAGTACACGCAGGGCGAGAGTTTGCGCAAGCATGCGGTTGCCGTGGAAGCGGCGATGCGCGCCTGCGTGAAGCGCTACGGCGCTGCGGAAGACGATGAGGACGAATGGGGCCTGGTGGGTTTGCTGCATGATTTCGATTACGAGATGTTTCCCAGCGCCGACCAGCATCCCTACACCGGCGCTAACATTCTCTGCGGCCGCGGCTATTCGGAGCGGTTCATCCGCGCAATCATGGGCCACGCAACTTATACGGGCGTGCCGCGCGACACGGCCATGGCCCGCGCGCTTTTCGCAACCGATGAACTTTGTGGCTTTCTCGTGGCTTGCGCGCTGGTGCGGCCGGCAAAGAGTCTTGACGATCTCGAAGTTGCTTCAGTCAAGAAAAAACTGAAGGACAAGGCATTCGCACGCACGGTTAACAGAGACGATATTAGGCAGGGAGTTGAAGAACTCGGAGTCGATCTGGACGAGCACATTCGTTTTGTGATCGACACGCTGCGACCGCTTCAGGAACAGATTGGGTTGAATCGGCTTACAGCGAAGGTTAACGAAAGCCTGTGAACTCTCACCGCAGAGATCTCAAAACTGGCAAAGCAGTCGTGGACAAATACAGAAACCGTAGCGGTAGAGCCGGTGAAAACTCGGGGCTCTCAGCGCCAACAGACTTCAACTGGTTCCACCTCGACCGGTGGCCCAGGCTATTACATTTCGCGCCCTTCGCGAGGCGAAGCTGGAGTCGTTACCACTCTATAGATTTTCAGCCGGCTTTGCCCGAAAAGTGTCAAGGGGCTGAGTACGCTGTCCCAAGCAGAAGCCCGCGCGTTAGCAAGGGCTCTGGTTTCTGTCAGAATTTCGATCTTGAGCCCTCCCTAACGGTCGGGCTTCTGCCTGGCCAGAACCCGCCGAACCATTTTTCGGGCAAAGTCGGTTCAACCGATAGTTTGTTGTCTGGAGGGTTGCGGTTGAAGCGGCTCCCGGCGGGCTGTAATAATCGAAGCGAACACGAAAATCGCAATCGTTAGCAGCAAGGCGATGATAGTTGTTAACACTGCCTGCAGTTTGCGGCGCCGCGCAGTGTGGCGATAAACAAAAATTGATGCGAGCAGTGTTGTTAGCAACGGGAGCAGGTAGGTTGAAAATACAATTAGGCCCGGCGCTGTTATCGGCCTTAGTGATGAGAACACAAACAGGATGATGGCGATGGCCGAGCCCGCCCCGACGATGGCAGCGACTAGCGAAGAAACAATTACCAGCTTCAGGCGCATGTGGTTGTGTCCTTCAGGCCGGCAATTGTTTCGCGAAACTCGCCCGAACGGAAGCAGTACTCCTATGCAGCGAGCCTAGGATAGCACACCGGCTATCGCGGCTGCGCAACCAGGCCAACTGGCAACCCGTTGGGTTTCATGGTGGCACTTTCTTTGGAGTGCGGTGACCTGTCACCGCTTTTGCCATGGGCGGCTTGACGCCCCTTTCTGTCGATGAATTCATTCTACCAGGGCCGCGACAAGTCGCAGCCGGCCAAGGCGGTGACAGGTCACCGCACTCCACAGTTGCAAATATGCTTACCCGAAGCGCACTAATCTACCTCTCTCAACACGAGGCACTGAAGGACTTTGCCGCCCGCTTTCGGCTGTTCAAGAGACTGACCACCCGGTTTGTTGCGGGGGAAACAATCGACGAGGCGGTCGAAGCCATTCGAGAGTTGAATGCCGAAGGTTGTTCCGCCTCGTTTGATCATCTTAATGAATCGGTTGCTAACCCGGTTGAGGCTGAAGCCGAGGTCAAAGAGTATCTTGAGATTCTTCAGCGCATCGATCAAACCGGAATTAATTCCAACGTCTCGATCAAGCTGACGCAGTTTGGGTTGGAACTCGATCCCGAGCTCGCTTACAAAAACGCGCGCGCGGTGGTTGAAGATGCAGCGCGACGGGGAAACTTTGTGCGCGTGGACATGGAAAGCTCAGCGGTAACGCAGCTAACGATCGATATTTTCAAACGCCTGCGGGCTGAGTTTGGGTTGAACGACGTGGGAATCGTTCTGCAGTCATACCTGCGCCGTACCTATGCGGACGCCCAGGAGTTGGTAAAACTGCCGGCGCGAATTCGTATCTGCAAAGGCGCTTACAATGAGCCTCCGGAGGTGGCGTTTCCGGACAAGAAAGACACCGATGCAAACTATGTGCGGGTTATGCAGCTACTGCTTTCGAGCGGCATCTATCACGGCATTGCGACCCACGATCCAAAAATGATCGCGGCCACTATCGACTTCTCCCAGCGCGAAGGTATTCCCAAAGCAGCTTTCGAATTTCAGATGCTCTATGGCGTGCGGCGCGATCTGCAGCGGCAACTCGCGAAGGACGGCTACAACATGAGAGTCTATGTGCCCTATGGAAAACACTGGTATCCTTACTTCATGCGACGACTGGCGGAGCGGCCGGCCAACATTTGGTTTGTAATGAAGAACCTGTACAAGGGTTAACTCCTCGATGGAAAGCATCTATTGGATCTTGTGGTGCATCCTCGGCGCGATCCTGATCGTGGCGGAAGTGTTCACCTCGGGATTTGTGCTCTTGTGGTTTGGTATCGGGGCCCTCGCTGCGGCGCTCGCCGGAATCATCGGCGTTAACAATCTCGGCATTCAGTTTCTGATTTTCGCTATCGTTTCCGTTGGACTCACGGCTGCCTCGCGCACGATCTTCGTCAACTATTTTTCCCGCGAGAAAACCGGCGACTCGCTGCGCACGGGCGCTGATTCGCTGCCCGGAAAAATCGGCACCGTGGTTTCCTCGAGCCGCGGCGCTATGCAGGAAGGCGCGGTAAAAGTTTTCGGTTCTACCTGGACCGCTTACCCGGCGGAAGGCGAGTCAGCTTTGGAAGCAGGCGAGCGTGTGCGCGTGGAAAGCATTGAAGGCTCGTCGATCTATGTTCGCCGCATTGATGAAGGGACTGATTGGCGCGCGAAAGAACTGCCGGCAACTCCAGCCGCGGATGAACGCAGATAAAAACGGATCAGATTTCCTCATATCTTATTTTTCAGTCAGTGAGTATTAACCAGGAGCGGGGGCAAGCCTCCGCCGTACGCTTACGATGATAAACTAAAAATGAGAAATGGTGGATTCAAGTTGGAAGCGCAACAGTTTGTTATTTGTGCTTTGCCCCAGCGGGGCGAGATGTTTATGGCCCCGCGGTCCCTTTCTTTATCCGGAGCTCCATAGGAGCGCAATCGCTATTGCATGCCCGGGGGAAAGGTCCGCTGCCGAGTTTCGCTCCTAACGGAGCGAGGTCTTTGAGCTTACGTTCATAGCTATAAACATCGCGCTCCTCCGGAGCGAAAACGAATTCAACTGTTGCACTTGTAAGTTGAATTCATCAATGACAAATGAAAAATCTTCATGAGTGGGTGCTGACCAGGAAGATCTGGAAAAATTTTAGCGGGGTTCGGTGTCGGGATCGTAGGTGTCGTCGAGGGTCTTGTCTTCTTCAAGTGTAGGTAGTTCGATCGTGATGCGGTCGGTTGCCGGTTCCTGCAATTCTTCTCCGCTGAAGCGCGCTAGAATCACGGTTATGTTGTCCTCACCGCCACGGTTATTAGCTTCAGCGATCAACTCATCACAAGCCTTCGCGAGATCCTGATTTCCGGCAACGATGTTTTGAATATCTTCCGAACGCAACTTTCCCGAAAGTCCATCGCTGCAAAGCAACAGAGTATCACCGCGCCTGAGGCGAATCCTGCCGGTTACCGGCGTGACGTCGCCCTGCGCGCCGAGAGCCTGCAGGATCACATTACGAAACATGTGGGTCTCGGCTTCCGCCTCGCTAATCTGTCCGACGTCGACAAGTTGCTGCACCAACGATTGATCTTTAGTGGCCAGGCGGATTTGGTCCTTGCGTATTAAATAGCCGCGGCTATCGCCGACCTGGACCAGATCCAGCAGATCGCCGTGAACCGCGGCGCCGGTGAACGTTGCGCCCATGCCCGCGCAGCGCGAGTCTTCCTGACTCTTGTGGTGAATCGCGAGATTTGCGTAAACGGTCGCCGATTTCAGACACTCGACGAGAGAGGCGTCGGGATCGCATTCCTTTTCGGAATTGTTGCCCATGATCATGTCGCGCACGGAATCAACCGCCATGCGGCTGGCAACGTCGCCGGCGAGTGCGCCGCCCATGCCGTCGGAAACCACAAGCACGAGACCTTTCTTCCCGAGCTCGAAGCTGGCCATCTCCTTGGGAGCGGCGTGGCCGTCGGTGCCGGTCCAGGTTTGTTGTTTGGAGAGTTCGAGGACCAGGAAATTGTCCTCGTTTCCGCGACGAACGCGACCGACATCCGATTTTGCGTGCAGCTCAACAATCATAAGGCGTGAAGGCGATTCAGGAAAAGGCATTAGTTCGATTTGGATTCTAACCTGTTCTGACTTTGGCTGTCACTTCAGATTGTAACGCAAACTGTTAGTTTGCGTGCGATCTAAAGAAATTCAGTAGCATCCCAGTTAAACTAATCTCTGTGCATCCTTTGTGTCCTCTGTATCTCTGTGGTGGATCTTTAGTAGCGACGTTCACCAAGAGATACAGGGACACGGAGGTTGCACAGAGAAAGATCAAAAGACTCAAATACTATTCAGCGCTTGATCGAGGTCGGCAATTATGTCGTCCGTGTCTTCGAGCCCAACCGAAACTCTCACCAGCCCATCGCTAATACCCAATCGCGCGCGTTTGTCCTTGTCAACCGAGGCATGGGTCATGGTCGCGGGATGCGAGATGAGCGTTTCGACCCCGCCGAGACTCTCCGCCAGGGTGCACAACTTAACCGCCTCAAGCACCGCCCGCGCTGCTTCAAGCGAGCCCACGTCAAACGCGACCATCCCGCCAAAGCCATGCTGCTGACGTTTTGCGAGCGCATGCTGCGGGTGCGAGGCGGAGCCCGGATAATAAATTTTTCTGACCTTCGGATGCTCTTCGAGAAACGCAGCCACCGCGCGGCCCGACTTGTCATGTTGTTCCATGCGCAGCGCGAGCGTCTTGGTGCCGCGCATGACCAGCCACGAATCGAACGGCGAGAGAATGGCGCCGGCGCTGTTTTGAATAAATCCGATCCAGGCCGCGTCTTCTTCGTTGTTCAATAAGACTGCGCCGCCAATTCCGTCTGAGTGGCCATTCAGGTACTTCGTAGTTGAATGGACCACGATGTCGACGCCGAATTCCAAAGGACGCTGCAGGTAAGGCGACATGAAAGTGTTGTCACAAACAACACGCGCGCCGGCCCGGTGTGCTACTTCGGATACCTCGCGCAGATCGGTAACGATCATTACCGGATTAGTGGGCGTCTCAACGAAAACCATTTTGGTGTTGGGTTTGATTGCGGCTTCCACGTTCAGCGCGTCGGAGGTGTCGACAAAATCAAACTCGAGATTGTAATTCGCCAGCACTTTTGTAAAGAGGCGAAAGGTGCCGCCATAGGTGTTATCCGAAACAACCACATGCTCGCCGGCTTTGACGAGGCGAAGCGTGGCATCGATCGCCGCCATGCCCGAAGCGAAGGCAAAGCCAAAGCGCGCGCCTTCGAGTGCGGCAAGATTTTGTTCCAGCGCGCTGCGCGTCGGATTCTGCGTTCGCGCATACTCGTAGCCCTTGTTCTTTCCGAGCCCTTCCTGCGCATAAGTTGAAGTTTGATAGATAGGGACTGTGACAGAGCCGGTCGTCTGGTCAGGTTCCTGTCCGCTGTGAATTGCTGTAGTTGCGAAACCCATATGTGGTTAATCGTAAATCGTGAAGCGTGAATAGTAAAACGCGCGGGTGGGAAAATAGTTAATTTAACACCGGCGGTCATTTGCCATGCGTTGGAAGCGTGGCATGTTAGCCCGCGTGTTAGGCAGTGTCAATCATTGTCGATTTCAGGTAGTGCCCTAATTTGTAAAGCAAACTGTAAGTTTGCGACGAGTGAATGGCATTCAACGCTCGCGCAAACTAACAATTTGCGTTACAAAAACTAAACTGGGGCACTATCGATTTCAGGGAGTGGTTTGGTTCTTATGATCAACTTCTTACTGGGACCGCGGGCGCCCTCGCCCGCAGTGTGGCGGCAGATGCAACTTCTTTAGCACTTCCCGAGTGCGGGCGAGGGCACCCGCGGTCGCAGTAAACCAGTCGACTTATTCTTACGACAATGAATGGTTGCGGTGGCCTTAGCGAACAGACCTGCCGGTAAACGTATTCGAACCGACTAAAAGTTGGGATGCAGGCCGCTTTAGTGGTTTTTCCAATGCAGACATTCGGTTAACGATTTATTTCTTCAGGCCTTGCTTGCGTAAGTCGGTTGCTGGGTCGGGTCTGTTGTGGGGAGAAGTCTGCTTATGAAATGGCTTTTCGGTTTTATTTCTTTGTGCCTGCTGGTTTGCCTCAGCGCTAAAACGAGCAGCGCACAAACATTAGCCGAAATGCCACCGCCGCCACCCGCGCCTCCGGTGCTGCGAACCGTTGCCGCTCCTACGAGTGTTCCAGCCAGCGTGAAGCCAGGTACGGAGAAGGAACCGGAAGTTGAAGAGAACGACATCGTACGAGTGAGCACTAGTTTGATAACCGTGCCTGCAGAAGTTCTCGATCGCAATGGCCGCTACATCGGTCACCTGCAAAAAGATGATTTCCGCATTTACGAAAATGGCGTCGAACAGCAGCTCGCATATTTCGCTTCGGTAGAACAACCATTCACAGTCGCACTGCTGCTGGACGTAAGCGGTTCCACCCAGTCGCAACTAAACGCCATCCGCACGGCCGCCAACACTTTCATCAAACGCCTACGGCCCAACGATCGATTGTTGCTGGTTTCCTTTGATGGGAAAATAAACGTGTTGACCGAAGCAGTAACGCTCGCCGAATTGCGCAAAAAGAAACTGCGCCTCGATGCCGTCAACGATGGGACCTTGCTCTACGACACGGTTGGTTTTGTTTTGAATCAACGTCTCGCCGGTATGCCCGGTCGTAAAGCGATCGTGCTGATGACTGACGGCGTTGACGGCGGCAGCAAACGGACTTCGCTAAAACAGAACCTGCGCGACGCTGAAGAAGCAAATGTCGTGATCTATACCGTTCAATACAACACGCTGCCGCAACTTCCCGAGCGGCTCAGTCAGATTAGTAATCTCAAAGCGCGGGAGCATGTGCGCACGAGGATGATCAAGGAGTACGGCGTCGGGTCAAACTATCTTCAGTTTCTGGCGGAAAGAACTGGCGGACATTTGTACCGTGCCGAAACTCTCTCTGAAGTGCCGCAGGCATTCGACGCGATCACTGACGAACTGGGCCGGCAATACAGCCTTGGTTATTATCCGAAGGGCCAGGCGCCGCCGGGCGAGAAGCGCGATATCAAAGTGCGAACACGCTTGCCAAATCTCATCGTGCGCGCGCGCGAAAGCTACGTTGTAACGGCTACGTCAGCTCATCAGACTGGACAAGACTAGACTAGACGGATCGCTGGGAGTCGAAGCGACAATGAGCGGAGCGCACCACGTTGACACTCAAGCGCGCGCCAGTTATTCTGTTATCCCGTGAATCACACGGGAACAAATCCTCCTTCCAACCCCCAAACAAAGGCTGTTGCAATTATCCCCGCGCGCTACGATTCGGTTCGTTTGCCGGGTAAAGCTCTGCTTGAAGTTGCTGGAAAGCCCATGATTTGCTGGGTTGTAGAGCGCGCGCTCGCGGCCCGAAATGTAAGCCGCGCCATCGTCGCGACTGATGATGAGCGCATACTCGAGGCAGTGAAGTCTGCCGGGCAGGAAGCGGTAATGACGCGGGCAGATCATCGGAGCGGAACTGATCGAATCGCGGAAGTGGCCGCTTCAATCGAAGATACGGACATCATTGTTAACCTGCAGGGGGATGAGCCATTGATTTCGCCGTTGACGATCGAGCGCGCGATCGAAGCGATGGGAGAATCGGGGAACTGGGGAAAAGGGGATGGGGGAAGGGGGAACACGGAAAGCGAGACCAGTGACGTTGGGATCGTTACGACGTGGGAGGCGATTGAATCAGCAGCCGATGTTTTGAACCCTGACGTAGTGAAAGTTGTGATAGATGAGCACGAGAGAGCGATCTATTTTTCGCGTTCGCCGGTGCCCTATCCGCGCGATGCGGCGAGGGCACACGGTTCCATCGAAGCTGCAATATTGGAAGAACCCGCTTTGTTGACTAGTTTTCGGAAACACACCGGGCTTTACGTTTACCGGCGCCGCGTATTGCTCGAGTTTGCGCGGTGGCCACAGTCAGAGCTGGAGCAGACGGAGTCACTCGAACAACTGCGCGCGCTCGAGCATGGGGTAAGGATCAAGGCAATCAAAGCGAGTACGTCCTCGATCGGAGTCGATACGATGGAAGATCTGGAGCGAGTGCGACGTTTAGTTTTGAGTTTTGAGTTTCGAGTTTCGAGTTTCGAGTTTTGATCTTGCCCGAACAAGTTAAACTTCTTCCGGTCTGGAAACGCAACCAGCGAAATTGACAACCCGAAACGTGAAAACTTGAAACCCGAAACTTGAAACTTGAAACTTGAGACTTAGTTCATGAGCGATTGGATTGGAATAGCAGTGGTTGGCTTCATTGTTCTGTGCGGAGTGTTTGCTCTGTGGCAACTGTCGAAGCCATACGAGGTCAGCGTCGAAGAGTTTGAAAAACGCGCCGCTGAGGCGCCGAGTCTGTTGAGCGCGGGCTTTGTGGGCCTCCAAAAAATTCTGGATCCGGCCACGGCCAAGGCTGTTGCAGCGCAGGAGGATTTCAAGCAAGGGCGCTTTGACGTCGAGCAAGCCAAAGGAGACGGGGATGAGGCAGGAGCAGACGGCAGACAGCAGGAGCAGGAGCAGTAAGCGGCAAGCGGTAAGCAGAGCGGCTTTGCCGCCGTCCGTGCGGAAAGGCTAAGCCTTTCCAGAAGAGGTCAATATTGTAGCGAGGCTGCGCCTCGCGCTTGCAGGCAGGATGCCTGCGCTCCCAGGAGGGAAGGCAGCTATGACGAAATACATTTTTGTTACAGGTGGCGTGGTTTCAAGTTTGGGGAAAGGCCTGGCGGCTTCTTCCATCGGCTGTCTGATGGAAGCGCGCGGTCTCAGCGTCTCCCTAATCAAGCTTGATCCTTACATCAACGTCGATCCGGGCACAATGTCGCCGTTTCAGCACGGCGAAGTGTTCGTCACTGACGATGGCGCGGAAACGGATCTTGACCTGGGCCACTACGAACGGTTTACACACGCACCACTCTCGCAGGCGAACAACTGGACCACCGGACGGATCTATCTCTCCGTGATCGAGAAGGAGCGCCGCGGCGATTACCTTGGGAAAACCATCCAGGTAGTTCCGCACATCACTAACGAGATAAAGGACGCGGTCAGGGCAGTTGCTGAAAAAGATAATCCTGACGTGATCATCGTCGAGATTGGCGGCACAGTCGGCGACATCGAATCGCTTCCGTTCCTGGAGGCGATCCGGCAAATGGGAAACGAAGAGGGCGCCGGCAATCGGTTGTTTATTCATGTAACGCTTGTCCCTTACATTGCGGCGGCGAAGGAACTGAAGACGAAACCCACGCAGCACTCCGTGAAGGAACTCCGCCAGATTGGTATCGCGCCGGACATTCTCTTATGTCGCTCCGAGAAACCGTTGTCTTACGATCTACGTTCAAAGATCGCACTCTCTTGTAGCCTGAAAGAGTCGGCAGTCATCAGCGCGCTGGACGTCGATACCATTTACGAGGTGCCACTCGCTTTTCATGAGCAAGGCCTCGACGAATTGATTGTTACGCAACTCGGGTTCGGCGCGCGCGCCTCGCAGTCGGACCTGGCCCAATGGCGCGACCTCGTGGGAACTGTGCGTAAACCCTCGGGAGGGGAAACTTCGATAGCGATCGTTGGGAAGTATGTAGAGCTGGAAGACTCATACAAATCTTTGCGCGAAGCACTGACGCATGGTGGGGTTGCTAATAACGTTCGCGTCAGCGTCAAGTGGATCGAATCCGAGGATCTTATGAGTGACGACTACGAGTCGCGCCTGCGTGACTTCGACGCCATTCTGGTGCCCGGCGGTTTCGGCAAACGCGGCATCGCGGGAATGATTCGCGCGATCACTTATGCGCGCAAGAGCAATACTCCCTACTTTGGCATTTGCCTGGGAATGCAAACCGCTTGTATCGAGTACGCACGCAACGTCTGCGGCCTCAAGGATGCGGATTCAACCGAGTTTGATAGCGAATGCCCGCATCCCATCATCTTCAAGTTACGCGATTTGGTTGACGTTGAAGAGTTCGGTGGAACGATGCGACTGGGCGCATGCCCGTGCAATCTTGCAACAGGTTCGCTGGCCCGGGAAGTTTACGGCGCGGATGAGATCGGGGAACGACACCGCCATCGTTATGAGTTTAATCCGGAGTTTCGCGAAACGCTGGAGCGGGCGGGAATGGTTTTCAGCGGCGTCTCTCCTGACGGCAAGTTCGTAGAGATCGTTGAACTCCCGCGCGCTGAACATCCGTGGTTTCTCGGTTGCCAGTTCCATCCTGAGTACAAGTCGAAACCGTTGAATGCGCATCCATTGTTTTCGTCTTTTGTGCGCGCGGCCCATGAGAATCGCATGCAGAATGAAACCTCGATGGATAAGAACGGTGAAACGGAGCTGCTGCTTCCTGAACGCGTCAGTGTTGTGGGTGCTGACTAGAACTTGCCGTTGGAATGAAACGCTATGCACGCTCTCATCGCCGCCTATTTGGCATCTCTCACACTTGTCCTTTTGATATGTTTCTCCAGCCACGCCTCTATTTGCAGAAGTCTTAATACGGGGGATTTCAATTCTTCGGAGGTCTTTGCCGCGTAAATTTTCAATTCCATAAAGGCCTGGTGGAATTCCTTGTTTACAATTAACTGGACTGTTACTTGTTTTCTCAGTTGGATTTCTTTAACCATCCTCTGCAAGTGGTCTCGTTGGTTGTATTCTATTTTTCCCTTCGCGTCTTTGACTATTGGGCTCCACAGCATGAATTCCTTCTTATACCCGGGAAAATATTTTTCTGCGTAATCGATGTCTTTCATGAACTTCGCAGTCAGTCTTTCACAGGTATCGGGTCTTTTATTCTTCGTATACTGTAAACCTGTCGTTAAATGAATGGCGACTTCGCAAATATAGACTCGTGGTATCTTGTTATCGATTCCGACCACATCAATTTCACCTTGCGCATCTCGAGTGTAAACATTGTAGTCGATGAAATCACAACCCTTGCACATTCGCAGATAATCCCCAACTAATATTTCCCCCACATTAGCCATTCGTTTCCCTCCCGCATCATCTTTACTTCACGTCGGAATACGGCTTAATTTGGCAATTCGACTTTTCGGGTTGTTACAACATTCGAACCTTTTCAAGATAATCCACTCACGTAATTCTTGCAGCGATGGTCGAAGTCCCAGAGGGACGAAATGTTTATAGCAAGAAAAAGCCCAATATCACATGCTAAGCTCCGATAGGAGCGAAACGGCTGTTCAATCGCCCATAAATGGGCTGCGGTTAGGCTAGGGCTACTTTTGGCTATAAACATTTCGTCCCTATGGGACCAGGGACGGAGAGCATCCTCGTGACCAGCGCCGTAGCTACCGCTCGCGGGTCGTTTAGGTAATAATGATAGCGTTCTCCCTCAGTCCATCGGATTTCATATGCTTCATTGCCCCACATGCGGAAGGCATTATTCAGCGGACTTTGAGATTTGTCCTGAGGACCAGTCTCCGTTGCAGGCGGATGCCACCGTCGCCGGGCCGCCTCCAGTCGATCCCCTGGTGGGCCACACGCTCGATGAAAAATACCGGCTCGAGGAGCAATTGGGGATTGGCGGCATGGGCACTGTTTATCGCGCGCGCCATTTGCTAATCGATCGCCCGGTCGCAGTGAAGGTTTTGAACCAACGCTTCGTTGAAGACGAAGCCGCCCGCACCAGATTTCGGCGTGAAGCGAGAGCAGCGGGACGACTGCAACACGCGAACGCGGTTACCGTCACTGACTTCGGCGAATCACACGACGGGTACGTTTATCTGGTCATGGAGTTGTTGGAGGGTCGAACGCTTCGCGAGGTGCTGGCAAAGGAAGCGCCGCTCGATCCCGCGCGCGCAGTGTCGTTGATGATGCAGATTTCCGCGGCGGTGGCGGCTGCTCACGAGGCCGGTATTATTCACCGCGACTTGAAACCCGCGAACATTTTTATTGTGCAACGCGCTGAAGTGCCCGCGGTGGTTAAGGTCCTGGATTTTGGTATTGCAAAACTGGCCGCGGACGCACTCGAGGAAGATGATCACCTCACGCTCACCCAGGTGGGCGCGATGATCGGAACGCCGCGTTACATGTCGCCTGAGCAGTGTGACGGCGCTGAGCTGACGCCGGCCGCCGACGTTTACAGTCTTGGCTGCATCCTCTACGAGATGCTCACCGGAACGGTCCCTTTCAGCGGTTCTACACCCCTGGCGATCGCGATGAAGCACACTTCCGAGTCGCCGCGAAATTTGCGCGAATTTGTTTCGTCGATTCCTCCGGCGCTCGAGAAAGTGGTACTGCACACCCTGGAAAAATCGCCGCCGGATCGGCCGGCGAATGCGGCGGAGTTTCGGAAGGAATTAGTGGCGACCGCAGAACGCCTCGGGCTGGAAAATGCGGCGCTCACCAGCTCGCCCGACCTGGCGGCGTTGCGCAGCGTCGGCACCGAATCACCATCCGGGCGGCTGGTAATAGACATCTCGCGCTTGCGAGAGAACCGCGCCGTCAACCCAGACCATAGCGAAGTAACGTTACTCAGCTCCGCCCCGATCGGCCGCAGCAATCGAGAGAATAGTCTCGCGCCGGCGGTGAAGGGTTACTTTCCCCGCGTGTCTGTGTCGGTAAGTGGATCGGAGAAATCAAAAAAGCATTTGAAGATAATCGCAGTCGTAGTTGTCGCGTTGCTTCTGGTCGGAGTTACGCTCGCGATCAGATCTCGTATCGCCGTCGCGCCCGCAGACGCGGCCCTTGCCGGCGCCAGTCCCAGTCCGACAGTTGAACCAACTCCTTCGCCTTCGCCGACCGCCGCTCCTAAACGTGAAGTAAGAAAGCCTGTTGTTAGGCCGAAGAAGCAGTCGAAAGGGCGTTCGGTTCTGAATAAGTTCAAGCGTATATTCAAGAATCCATTTTAGAATCGTCCATGGCAGACACGCAAACAAAACCCTTTCAAGTTGGCGGCACAACGTTTGGCGACGGCCGGCTCACGATCATCGCCGGTCCCTGCGTAATTGAATCGCAGGAGCACGCCCTGATGATGGCGCGCGAGTGTTCGTCACGTGCTCGCAAAGCCGGACTGGATTTCGTTTACAAGTCGTCGTTTGACAAGGCCAATCGCTCATCCATCAAGAGTTTTCGCGGTCTGGGCATGGAGGAGGGACTTGACGCGTTGCGCCAGGTGAAGGAAGAAATTGGAGTTCCAGTACTGACGGACATTCATGACGTTTCGCAGGTTGGCCCAGTGGCCGAGGTCGCCGATATCCTGCAAATTCCGGCGTTTCTATCGCGGCAAACTGATCTCGTTCTCGAAGCAGCGCGTTCTGGGCGCGCGGTGAATATCAAGAAGGGACAGTTTCTCGCGCCGCTTGACGCGCGCAACATTGTCGATAAGGCGCGAGCAGTTGGCTGCGAAAAACTTATGCTCACTGAACGCGGAGTTAGTTTTGGTTACAATAATCTGATCGTCGATATGCGCTCGTTTCCGATCATGCGCGAGTTTGGCGTTCCCATCGTCTTTGACGTAACTCATTCGCTGCAACTTCCGGGAGGATTGGGGCATGCAACCGGCGGTCAATCGGAATACATCGAACCGCTCGCGCGCGCGGGAGTTGCTTGCGGAGTGGATGCGGTGTTCATGGAAGTGCACGAATGTCCGGAGCGCGCGCCTTCAGATGGGCCAAACGCACTACCACTCGAGCGAATGGAAGCATTGCTGTTTATGCTGCGCGACATTCATACGCTGGTGACGTCCAAGCAGAAGCCTGACCGTTAGGGAGAGCTCAGAAACAACGCTCGACCGTTAGGAAGGGCGAGAAACAATGCCCGGCCGTTAGGGTTCAAAAACAAGGCCCTTGCTGACGCGCGGGCTTCTGCTTGCACGTTAACAAGCCATAGATTCTTGACCGCATTTCAACGATCAAAACCAATCCACTCATGAAGAGAATTCTCGCAGCTATTCTTACCGCAATCGCACTCAACCTTTTCTCGTTAACTCCAGCCCTGGCCCAGGAAGAAGCCCGGGCCGCCTGGCAGATCACAAACTTCGACATTACTGCAAACGTGCAGCCGTCCGAGCGAAGCTTGAGCGCGGTAGCTGTTCTGAGCGCCACTAACGTGGGCCGCGGCGCCGGCACGTCGTTCACTTTTCGTATCAATGCCAAAGCCGCCATGAAAAGTGTAACAGTGGGCGGCGCGACTGCCACGCTGCGGGCCGTTCCGGAGACCTATGGAAACCTGCAAAGAATAACGGCGACGCTTCCAAACTCGATTGCTTCCGGAGGATCGATAGTCTTAAACATCGGCTACAGCCTCCCGGTCGAAAGCAATACGGGACTCAGCGCGATTTCGCCGACGGGCACGCAGTTTCTTCCACTCTCTTTCTGGTATCCCGCCCCCAACACTCCGTTCACCGTGCGAGGCGCCGACACCGCACCGATGCGGTTGGTTGTTAACGGCGCTGACGTCATCAGCTCCGGGATCGAGAAGAGCGGTCCGGCGGGTTCCACTGTTTACGAACAACCAATGTTTGCGCAACCGTTTTTTGTCCAGGGCGACTGGGACAAGGTTGAAGGCACGGGGGACAGTAAAAACATTTCGGCATTACTGCCGCGTGGCGCAACCGGGGAAGAGAAGAAGCAGGCAGAAGCGCTCGTTAGTTTTGCAGCCAACGCTCGAACCTATTACGCCGGCGTGCTGGGACCTGCGCCTGACGTTCCCGTTCGGCTTGTCTCGGCGCGACGAGGCTCGGGGTTTAGCGATGGCGGCACGATTCTGATCGAACCCGGCGCCTTCCGAAGAGCCAAGGTGGATTCCGCGACGGCGTTGCTGATCTCGGAAGCTATCTCTCGTTTGTGGATAGGTGGGCAAACGCCTGTAAGAGGGGACGGCGGGGGAATGTTGCGTGATGCGCTGCCGCGGTTCCTGGCGACGCAGTTTATTGAGAAGCAATTTGGCCGCGAGGCTGCGCGAGCTGAAATGTTGAGAGAGCGCCTCGCCTACAGCAGCGTCGCGAAAAAAGATGCACCCCTCGCGCGCGTGACGCCACTGGAAGGAACCTACTTCAGTTCAGTTCCGAACAAGGGCGCGATGGTTTGGCGTCTGGTTGAAAATAGTCTCGGCCGTGATGCCTTGATAACGACGCTCCGCGATCAGTTGCAGGCTGGGCGGGGAAATGCCGGCGGTCT
>DASYMB010000326.1:0-7043 GCA_036009285.1 Pyrinomonadaceae bacterium
TAGCGGTGGCAATTCGCATGATCGTCATCGAACGTATCTTCGCATGATCGTCACCGACGTATGATAGTCATCGACCCGGCCACCGCTAACGCAGGTGGTTCTGGCTAACTCTTCATAACTAATGACCATGTCGCGCAAAACAATACTCGTAGTAGACGACGAAAAATCGCAGCGGGAAATTCTGGAGATGATTCTTTCCAGCGAAGGTTATGACGTAACCACTGCGTCTTCCGGCGAGGCGGCAATCAAGTTTGCTAAAGACCGGAGATTCGATCTTGCGTTAACTGATCTTAAGATGACCGGAATGGACGGCATTGAGCTGTTACAGCATTTGCTGGGTCTTGATTCCTCAATCATCGTTATTCTTCTCACCGCCCATGGGTCGATCGAATCGGCGAAGGAAGCGTTGCGTCGCGGCGCCTTTGACTATCTCGAGAAGCCCTACGATAAGACGGCGCTGCTGGAAACAATTGATCGCGCATTGAAGCGCCTGGACGCACTCGATACGGAAATTATTTCCGCCTCACCCAAGATGGAGTCGGTGAAGCGAATGATCCTGAAGGTCGCGCGCTCGAATTCAACGGTGCTGATTCGCGGGGAATCCGGCACCGGCAAGGAGTTGATCGCCCGCGCGATTCACAATCAGTCGCCGCGCGCACAGGATATGTTTCAAGCAGTCAACTGCGCCGCCATAAATGAGAACCTGCTCGAGTCGGAACTCTTCGGCCACGAAAAAGGCTCGTTTACCGGCGCCCACGCGGAGAAGAAGGGACTCTTCGAGATCGCCGATCGCGGCACACTCTTTCTCGACGAGATTGCCGAGCTGGATGTGGCCATGCAGGCAAAACTTCTGCGCGCTTTGCAGGAACGTAAAATTCGCCGGGTTGGCGGCACACATGAGATAGGCGTTGACGTGCGCGTGATTGCCGCGACTAATCGCGACCTTCGGGCGATGGTTGCCGATGGCCGGTTCCGCGACGATCTCTATTACCGCATAAACGTTTTGTCAGTTGACGTCCCACCCTTGCGTGAACGACGCGAGGACATTCCCGTGCTCATCGACTACTTCGTGAAGAAGCACACGCGCAACACATCCCGACTGGTGCGCGGGCTCACGCCGGAAACTCGCAAGCTGATGATGGATTACAGTTGGCCCGGCAACGTTCGCCAGCTCGAGTCGGCGATCGAGCGCGCAATTCTTCTTTGCGAGGGCGATCAGATAACCATCGACGATCTTCCGCTCGAAGTGCGTCAGGAGTCGCGTCCAATTTCGGAAGGCGCGTTTAAGCTGCCGGCGGAAGGCATTAGCTTTGAAGACGTCGAGCGCGATCTAATCATGCAGGCGATGGAACAGACCGACTACAACATCACTAAATCCGCCAAGCTGCTGGGACTGACTTTTCGCACGCTGCAATATCGGCTGGAAAAGTTTGGCATCAAGAAACCGGAAGGCAAGAAAGAGGCGGCTGGGTAGACTGAAGACTTCTGAGCATACCGTCTTCGACGAATACACTTGATTGGAAAATTTGGCGGACAACCATGACGCGCTTAACTCATATCTCGATTACCTGCTCGCTGCTGTTGTTCGTTACCGCTTGTTCCAAACCCGGCGCGAATTCCACCGGGGAATCTACGGCCACGCCCGCCGTCTCCCCTTCCGCTCAGAGGATCACTTCGGAGTCGGTGGTAAAGGCGGAGGCGCGGCCTGTTGAAATCCCGGCCGGTGGATCCGCGCAAGCAGTTGTTCGCGTCACGATACAAAATGGTTATCACATCAACGCAAACCCGCCGACATATCCTTACCTGAAAGCGACCGCACTCGAAGTGCCAGCCGCCGAGGGTGTTGCGTTTGCCTTTGTCACTTATCCGAAGGCGCTCGATAAAACGTTTCCCTTCGCCGAGAAGCCGCTTGCGGTTTACGAAGGCATTACGGAATTGAAAGCGATGCTAAAAGCTGATAAGACAGCGAAGCCGGGCGCACGATCCCTGCCCGCGCATTTGCGCATCCAAGCCTGCGACGATCAGGTTTGTTATCCGCCGGGAACGCTCGAACTTGCGATTCCGGTCAACGTTAAGTAGGCGAACTGCGGGTAGGACAGACTCTCCAGTCTGTCCGGGACAGGCAGGAATGCCTGTCCTACGGCGGTCGCTTGATAACTGAACGCCTCGTGAAACTTTTTTGGATGATCGTGGCTGGTGTCTGCATTGTGGTCGCAGCGTTCTGTCTCCTGCGACGAAACCTGGACGCGGCGTTTGTGATAGCGGCGCTTGGGATGTGTGCCTGGCTGCTTAATTATCGCGCCCAGATGAAAGAGATCACCGCGGCTGCCGACCTGGAAGATAAGCACAAGAGGGATGAAGAAGATGTTGAGGATCATGATGACGAGTAAGAGCCGTGGATTGAAAACGACGACGGTGACGCTGCTGCTAACGGTAATATTGTGCGTCGGCTCGAGCGCGGCGCGCGCCTCGGAAGTGGATGATGTACGCGCCGTCGTCCAACAGGTTTTTCAGCAGTTGCAGTCTCGAGACTACGGATCGGTTTACGATTCCCTGCCCGCCGCTACGCGTAACCGCACCGGGCGCGATCGTTTCATCAACGCGTTGAAGCGAGCGCAGGATCGCTACGTTCTCGATCGCATTAACATTGGCGCTGTCCGAGTATCCGGCAACATCGCTGTCGCGGACACCGAGCTATTCGGACGTCTCGCTAAGCCACTTGAAGCCGAGGGCAAGATAGTGGTGCAGCAGTATCTGGTGCGCGAAGATGGTAAGTGGCGGGTGGCGACGGGTGACAGCGCGACGATTCAACGATTCCTGAAAGCGAATCCAACGTTTGCTCGGAAGTTTCCGATTCGCCCACCGCGGATCTACGTGAAACAGGACGGCAAGTGGGTCGCATTCAACATGCCAGGTAAATAGGTAACGCAAACTGTTAGTTTGCGGCGGTTAGTGTAATACAACATCGAGACTCTCGCGGCCGAAGCAAACTAACAGTTTGCTTTACCATTCACCCATTCGTCAGCTCAACAATGTCAGATCATCAAACGACAACTGGGCATCGTCGACCGGTTCGGTGAATTCTCCATGCCGGATTCTCGAGCGAGGCACGTCCAGCGCTTCACGCACGGCGTCGAGATGGAAACGAATTATGTGGGGCGTGACCCGAACGGAAGGGATACGCCGCTTGCGAGCAAGTCGTCGCACCGTTGACTCGCTCACTTGCAAGACTTTGGCAAGCTGGCGAGCGGTAAGGAATTCTTCACGGTCTTCCATAGCCTTAATAGTAAATCGTGAATCGTGAATCGTAAATAGAAGCGCGCAGAAGAAAACGACGAATATCCAAAGCTGCAAGGTTGGATCGGTCCATCTATTCACGATTTACGATTTACGATTTACTTATTTTGGCTTAATCGACAGCGCGACGCGGTAGATCGCGGCGCCGTCAATTTCAACATCCTTGCTGACCGGGTCGCCGCCACTTGGTCTCGCCGTGATGCGATACTTAGCAGCGTCGGGTGTGAGTCGAAAAACAAATGAGCCAATTTCGTTGGTGACCCGACCGTCTATCTTTCTGGTGCTGCCGTCGTCCTCAACCTTTGCGAGCTCGATGCGCACGTTGGGAACGCTGCGATCATTCTGGTTGAAGACGCTCCCCCTAATAAAAGCGATCGAGCCCTCGTCGATGCCAAGCCGGATATGTTCGAGCGAGCGAGTTTTTCCCGCTTTTATTTCAATGTCTTCAATTGTGCCCACGCTGAGTCCGGGTTTGCGGAAGGTTACACCGTAACGACCGGGCGCCACCCGCGAGACAACAAACTCGCCGCTCTTATCGGTAACACCACGCGCAACTTCACGTTCGCCGTGTCTGACTATCACCGAAACTCCGGCGGGTGTCCCCGTTTCAACTGTTACTTTTCCTTTAATCCCGCCGGTTGAACGGTCCTGGGAAAGGGCACTCGTTCCCAGCAGGAGCAGGGCGAGTAAGATGGAACCTGATTTTATGTGTCTCATTTCTTCGTATGATACCACCGTCGCGAGTGTTCACAGGAGCTAAGCATAATAAGTGATGCTCACAAACTCCGCACCTGTTGCCTTTGTAAAAGAAAGAGGAGGAGTAGGAATTAGGTGAAATCTTCCCGGTCTCAGCGCCAAGGGCGCCTTTGGCGCTGAGAAAGTTACCTCGTATAATCCGCTTGAACGATTTCTCTCTCCAAGCCGTATTAACCTTCAATGATCAAGTCTCGCTTTTTCAGTAAGCTGCTCGCTTTGTTGTCCGTCGTCATTCTGTTGGTCGCGACCAGCCCCGCGCCGAGTCTGGCACAGGAATCCAACCCCAAAGCGCAACGTCCGCGACAGGTATTCCCAAGAGACGATCAACCCGACGAGGTGCTGAAGGTCGACACTGATCTCGTTTCGCTCGATGTCGTCGCGAACGACTTTGAGGGGCGGCCGATACGAAATCTCAAGCAGGAAGACTTCAAGGTCTACCTCGATGGCGTCGAACAACCGCTCGCTTTCTTTCAGGTTGAGCGGCGCAGCGGTGAACCGCGTCCCCTCGCAGTAGTATTTGCGTTGGACATTTCGGGCAGCATGACATCCGAGGAGATAGAGCGTCTGCGAAGTGCGCTGAATGCTTTTTCCGCGAGGCTGGCCGCCCACTCCACTCTTTACGCAGTAATGGCTTTCGGCATGAACGTGAAAGTCCTTCAGAAGTTCACCTCCGAAGCAGACAGACTCGATCGAGCGTTTGAACGAATATCTCGTGAGCCAAACGGACTGTCGACGCACACCTACGACGCAGTTGACGATGCTATCCGCCTGCTTGTGCGTCATGCGCCCCGCACGCGTGAACGTCGGCTAATGAAACGTGCAGTACTGGTAGTTACCGACGGGTTCCCGGTTGGCGACACAGTATCCGCACGTACTGTGATTGAACGGGCCAACACAGCGGACGCCAGCATCTACGTGGTTACGCTTCCTTCATACTCGCGCATGCTTCCGGCTTTGTCGCAAACTCCACTGCCAACGCCTTTGGACGTTAGTGGACTGGCTGACCTAACTGGCGGCAGGAGTGTCTATGCGGAGGAGAATAATTACGACGCACTATTTCGCGCCCTGGCTGAGGAAGTTACATCCGCCTATGTGCTGGCGTTCTATCCGCCGGAACCGAAGCGTCGCGACGGCCAGTTTCATAACATTAGGGTTGATGGCCCGGCTGGGTTAACTCTGCGACAAAGTCGTCCAGGTTTTCAGGCGGAAAAAAGCAGGAGGCAGTAGCAGTAGGAAGACGGCAGGCGAACCAGGGGCAGCGGCTGGAGGCAGTCAAAAGTTTACTTGTTGAGAAGTCACACCGTCTGTCCTGCCTCCTGCCCTCCCGCCTATCTTTTCAGAATTCATCTTCGTCGTCGTCATCGTCCAGGTCGTCTTCTTCCACCAGGTCCAGTTCTACCGGATCGAGTCCGACTACTTCAAGCTCGACGCCGCATTCCTCACAGGAAACACTTTCGCCTTTATCCGTGTCGGTATCTACATGAACGTCAGCATCACACTCGGGACATGTTCCAGTCGGCACTTCTTTACCTCCAAGAGAATTTATTGGCAGCAACACCAACCGGCGGTGATCCTGCGCTGAGGTTTGATTAACTGAAACAATCTACCCGCGCCTGTCAGTTTTTGCAATACTCTTTTTCCCGGTTTTTCCAGTTGATAAAAACCTGCCCCACACGCGTGCCGTCAACTGTAGGACCGGCATTCCTGCCTGTCCCTTTTCAGCCACAGTAGGGACAGACAGGAATACTTGTCCTACTTTACTGTGGCTTTCCACAGCAACTAAATCAGTACCAGACGCCGAGGGCAGACGTGTTAACATGGCCGCCAACTGTTTAGCGCCGTCTCGTAGAGTTCTTAATCAGGGCCAATAATTCCCCCATGCTCGCGTTCATAAAACGGCGACAATTTACCGGCGCGTTACTGCTTTGTTTTGTCGTCGTTCTTCTGGGTTCTTACTTCTCGCGCGCGCGAAGCCAAAGGGCCGAGCGCGCCACGCGGCTGCAAGCGGCCGGCAAAAAAGCTGCGCTTAACAATCACTCTTCGCCATCTTCCATTTCATTAGACTCAGATAACGACGGCATTCCGGACGTGGCTGAACTGCAGAGCTTCTCGGATCGCGAGAACTTTCGCCGCTGGTTCACGCTAATCGCCGAAAATCAGTTTTACCAGTTAAGCGAACAATGGAAGGCCGAGCAAAGAGACTGCGCCGGGCTCGTGCGCTTTGCCTGGCGCGAAGCGCTGCGCCGTCACGATCATGCGTGGTTTCAGAAGATGGGTCCCGGCTATACGCCGATCGCGCCCGACGTTGCTCGTTACAGCCTCGAACAGGGCCCGCTCGGCGAAAAACTTTTTCGTACGGATTTTGGTTCCTACAAAGATGGCGAGTTAGCCAGCGGCGCGTTCTCAGAGTTTGCCGACGCTCGTACTCTCAAAAGTTTTAATGCCCGGTTCATCAGCCGCGATCGCTCGGAGGCTGCAGCCGGCGATCTTCTCTTTTTCTACCAACCGTGGGTACAGAAGTTTCCCTATCACGTAATGATTTTTCTGGGACGTGACAAGCTGGGCAGCAATCAGTCCGGCGACTGGGTGGTCTACCACACCGGCTCATCGGCGACCGACGAGGGAACGGTCAAGAAAGTAGAACTTTCGGTCCTCGATCATCACCCCAACAAGCGTTGGCGGCCGGTTGAAAGTAATCCAAATTTTCTCGGGTTCTACCGACTAAAAATTCTTGACTAGACTTCTGACTGCCACCCGCTAATGCAGGTGGTTCTGACAACGCCATCGCTCCACGCTGGTGGTTCTGACAAGCCCCTAAGGAGGCTGCGACTGTGTTTGAAACGAACTCTCGTTCCTATCGGATCCTGACCGCTTCGCTCATCTATCTGGTAGCGATTGCCGGCGCGCTTACAATTGCCACGCTCCGTTCGCGAGCGAAGTCTAAACCGCCTGCCGAGACGGAAACGCTCTACCCGGAAACGGAAAGGCGT
>DASYMB010000327.1:0-8197 GCA_036009285.1 Pyrinomonadaceae bacterium
TGCTTCAAGAAGGTATTTGTCGAATTGCTTGCGGCTCAGAACATCCGCTAGTTCGAGTATTACCGGAACGGAGACCGGAAGTTTGCCTTCGGCCAGGGCCTTGTCGAAAGCCTGGCGAGGGACAGAAACGGGAAGCAACAACGCACTGACGATGACATTGGTATCGAGAACGAAGCGCACATCATTCCTGTCGCAGAATTATTTCCAGGATTTCTGGCGTCAGCCCTCTGCTTTCGGCCTTGTTCCCAATCTCGTCCATTGTTTGTTGCAAAGTCGAACCCTCTGCCCTGGAAAACTCCTGTAGCCAAATTCCCAGTAAAATCTGCAGTTTGCTCGCTGTTCCTCAGACACAGACTTGAACGCTCGAGCAACGTCTGAATCAATTTCGAGGGTGATAGTTTCTGTTGCCATAACGGAGGACTCCCAGTTTCGCTGGGTTTAGTCTTAGCGCAAGTAGAACCCAAGGTAAGACAGAAAATCAAATAATCCCGGACAGGTTGTGCAGTGCCTCCAGGATTGAATGTGCTAACGGACAGCTTCTGCGAGCGTGCGTTTACCCAGGAAGACTTTCACTCGTTTCACGTTCGGGAATTGTTTTGCCGTCTCTTCAATCTGCGCTTGGATGCGGGGTATATCGCAAACTCCCGCGACAAACAACTCACCTGAAATCTGAATCGTCGCCGTGTTGTTACGAATCGAAACGGCCTTCACCGCGAGCCGTCGACCTTTCCAGAAATTCTCCAGCTTGGTAGTTTCATTAGATTGCTGCGGCGTCAACAACAGCTCGCGAATGGCCACCGTCAATGGTGCAGCAGTCTTTTTGATGGTGCGCGTAACCGGTACGAGACTATCGCCACATCCTGCGCGTTGAACAGCGGGTCTCCATCTAATGCCCCCACTTCATCACCGGTAGAATGTGCATCCTGCCAAAGCAGCCCCGCTAATTGTTTGTCAAAATACTTGTCCAGCAACGCGCGGCTCCTGGTTTGAAAAAACGGGCTGCGCCGCTTGTGTTGATTGTAGAGACTGACAACCGCCGCTCGGGGAGAATTCCATTTGAATGACTTCGATCCTTGCGGCGCAGCCACAGAAACGCTTGGCCCTGCGAGCATCATCACGATGACCAAAACTATTTTGATAGGGTTCATAGAAGTATGCGTCTCGTTCAGGAATCTTTCTGCAAAACTGAAAGGCGCAGAGTTTCTGACGCTCTGCGCCTTGAGTACAAATCGACTCAACTACCGAACAACTGCGACGCACTACATTTACGAGGCGCTCTTCGCGGCGCTGTCCGTGGTCGTGGTCTTATTCGGCTGCGGCGTAATGCGCAGGTAAGGTTTCGGTGCTTTCCAGCCCGCGGGAAACTTCGTCTTCGCATCTTCATCCGACATTGAAGGCACGATAATCACGTCGTCGCCGTCTTTCCAGTTCACCGGAGTGGCTACGCTGTACTTCGCCGTGAGCTGTAGTGAGTCGATCACGCGCAGAATCTCGTCGAAGTTGCGGCCGGTCGACGCCGGGTAAGTAATCATCAGTTTCACTTTCTTATCTGGTCCGATGATGAAGACCGAGCGCACCGTGAAGATGTCGCTGATCTCAGGATGGATCATGTCGTAGAGTTCGGCCACTTTGTGATCCGGATCCGCAATCACCGGGAAGTTCAACGCGGTGCCTTGAGTCTCTTTGATATCTTCGGCCCACTTGCTGTGTGAGTCGGTTTTGTCAACGCTCAGGCCGATAACTTTCACGCCGCGCCGGTCGAATTCCGGTTTGAGACGGGCACACTCTCCCAGCTCCGTCGTGCAAACCGGAGTGAAATCTTTGGGGTGGGAAAAAAGCACCGCCCAACTGTCGCCGATCCATTCGTGAAAGCTAATCGGACCTTCGGTCGTGTCCGCTGTAAAATCCGGTGCGATGTCACCTAAACGTAAAGCCATTTCGATCTCCTTCCATTAACAAATAGTAAACTCCCTTTCGCTAACTGCAAGGGAGGGGTTTCCCGGGTTGGATATTGGAATGAAGTCCGCAACGCTTTTACATCCAAAGTCCGCGGCAAGTCAAACCGTTAGCGCGGCGCGGCACTCATTTCCCAAGCAGAAGCCCGCGCGTTAGCAAGGGCTCTGGTTTGTGCCAGAATTTCGATCTTGAGCCCTCCCTAACGGTCGGGCTTCTGCTGCTGGTTTCAACCTTTGTTCCCTGGATGTTATTATCGGGCCACCCCCGTTCGATCACCCCGGCCCCTCGGTATTCAACACGCGCAATCACATTCATCCTTCATAGTGCTTAAGGCCATGGCCAGCGAGACGTTGACAGCGGAAAAAGATCCGGGCTCCCGGCTACAGGCGGAACTGCGCCAGGATTTGTATCGGGCGATTTTCAGCCATTCGCGCGAGCCTATCGCGATTATCGATCTGCAGGGTTTCTACCTGGAACAGAATGCGGCCCACGCCGAGTTGCTTGGCTACGCGGACGATGAACTCGCGAATCAAACTCCCGCGATACATTTAGGCAATGAAGTTTTCGCAGCAGTGGCCCGCGAGCTTGCCGAGAGCGGCGAGTATCGCGGTGAAGTAATGAGCACAACCAAAGCGGGCGAGGTAAAGCAGATCGAGCTCTCGGCTTTTGCTATGCGCGACGAATCGGGCGAGCCGCTTTGTTACGTCGGCATCAAGCGAGACATCACCGATCGTAAGCAAGCCGAACAGGCATTACTGCGGAGCGAAGCCGAGTTAACCGACTTTTTTGAGAATGCCGCCTTCGCCTTACATTGGGTCGGGCCAGACGGCACCGTGCTGCGCGTGAATCAAGCAGAGCTCGATATGCTTGGCTACGCACGCGAAGAATATGTCGGCCACAACATCGCTGAATTTCATGTCGATCCAAGCGTCATTGAAGATATTCTCTCGCGCCTGCAGGCCGGCGAAGTGCTTCAGGATTATGACGCGCGACTCAGATGCAAAGACGGCGGGATGCGCTACGTCCGAATTAACTCCAGCGTTTACCGCGAAGGCGAAAAATTTATCCACACGCGTTGCTTCACGCGCGACATCACCGAGCGGAAACGCACTGAAAGCCGGCTGACGTTGCAGTATGCGATAACTAATATCCTTGCAGAATCGCCGGACCTCATCGAGAGCGCGCCTGAGATTCTACGCACGGTCTGTGACAGTCTTGATTGGGAAGTCGGCGTGCTGTGGACCATCGATCCGAAAGCGGGCGTCTTGCGTAGCGTCGAAATTTGTCATGCGACTTCGATGTCTACTCCGGAATTCGACCAGCTAACTCGAAGCATGACTTTTCAAAAAGGCGTGGGACTGCCCGGACGTATTTGGGAAAGTGGCAAGCCGGCCTGGGTCGATAACGTAGTAAAGGATCCAAACTTTCCGCGCGCTCCAGTCGCCATGCGAGAAGGCCTGCGCGGCGCCTTTGGCTTTCCTATCCTGCGGGGCGCCGAAGTTTGGGGAGTAATTGAATTCTTCAGTCCGGAAGTCAGAGAGGCCGACGACGCGCTAATAAAATTGACGGGCGGGATCGGCGGGCAGATCGGTCAGTTTACTCAACGCAAACAAGCCGAAGAGGACCGCGCCGAGTTGTTGACGCGCGAACGCGCCGCGCGTGCGGACGCCGAAAAGGCCAACCGTTTGAAAGACGAATTCCTGGCCACGCTTTCCCACGAGCTGCGTACGCCCCTGAATGCGGTGATCGGTTGGTCGCGAATGTTAGGCTCCGGCCGGCTTGATCGTGAAAGCTCAAAGCACGCGCTGGAAGTCATCGAACGAAATGCCTGGGCCCAGAAGCAGATCATCGAAGACATCCTCGACGTCTCGCGAGTGATCACGGGCAAGCTTCAACTTAACCTCACTCCGGTCGATCTGGTGGCGGTGGTGGATGCCGCGCTTGACGCCGTGCGTCCGGCAATGGAAGCAAAAGAGATCAGGATTGCGACGATAATAGATGCAAGTCTCAGAATGATCTCGGGCGATCCCGATCGCCTGCAACAGGTTGTTTGGAACGTGCTCTCAAACGCGGCGAAGTTCACTCCAGACGGCGGCAGCGTTGAAATATCCGTAAGCGAATCTGCGACCCACGTTCTCATTCAAGTCAAAGACAGCGGGCCGGGCATTGAGCCGTCGTTCCTGCCGCACGTGTTTGAGCGCTTTCGTCAGGCTGACGGCTCCACCACACGAACGCATGGCGGCCTCGGACTTGGCCTGGCTATTGTTCGTCATCTGGTCGAGCTTCATGGCGGAACAATAGGCGTAGAGAATCGCGCAGATGGCCCGGGCGCGATCTTCACGATTCGGTTGCCCCTGCCAAGCGGCGAATTGCGCGGCGAAATGTTGCCGAACGCTGCCTTCCTAGCGCGCGAGAGCCAATCGCAGCCACGTCTCGAAGGATTAAAAATACTGATCGTCGACGATGAAACCGATGCCCTGGATCTGATCACCGTAGAGCTCGCGCAACATGGAGCGAAAGTGATAGCTGTGACCAACGCCGGGGATGCGCTCGCGGCCCTGGAGCAGGACAAATTCGATGTGCTGATCAGCGATATAGGCATGCCTAAGATGGACGGCTACGAATTGATTCGCCGAATTCGGCAACAGGAAGAGGGCACCAACAAAAGAATTCCCACCGTGGCCCTGACCGCGTATGCGCGCGTCCAGGATCGCATGCAAGCGATAATGGCAGGCTTCAATACTCACATTGCAAAACCAGTTGAGGCAAACGAGTTGGTTACAGTCGTCGCTAGCCTGGCGGGCCGGGTTGGGTAAGAACTAGTCAAAAGGAGTAATGAGTGATGAGTGGAGGAGGAGTTTTCCATTTGTCATTCGCGAATTCAGATTTGAAGTGCAACAGATCGTTGTTCCGCTTTTGCCCCAGAGGGGCGAGATGTTTATAGCTTGGCGGTCCTTTCTTTACTCCGGCGCTCAGTGGGAGCGCAATCGCTAATGCATGCCTGAGCGAAGGCCGGGTTTCGCTCCTAACGGAGCGAGATATTTGAGTGCACTCGAGCTATAAACATCTCGCTCCCCTGGAGCGAAAACGAAATGTGATATGGAAAATCTTCTTCTTCACTCAGCAGTCGGCTAACTCGCGTAGTAGTGCCTGAACCAAGTACCTCCTGTTAGAATCCTTCCATGCTGAAGCGCTGCCCCTGGGCCAGATCAGATCTAATGACCTCCTACCACGATACCGAATGGGGCGTGCCGGTCCACGACGATCGCAAACTGTTTGAGTTCCTCATTCTTGAAGGAGCACAGGCAGGACTCAGTTGGGAGATAATCTTAAACAAGCGGGAAGGTTACCGGAGTGCGTTCAGCGGTTTCGATCCGGCCAAGGTAGCGAGATACGACGAGCGCAAACGTGAGCAACTGCTGCAAGACTCGCGCATCGTTCGCAACCGCCTGAAGATTGCCGCAGCCACTGAAAATGCGAAGTCGTTTCTCCTGGTAAGCGAAGAGTTTGGCAGTTTCGCCGCTTACATCTGGCAATTTGTCGATGGGGTTCCCAGGAAGCGAAAGCGTGGCCAGGGCGTGCCCACTCATACTTTGGAATCAGACGCGATGAGTAAAGAGCTGCGCCTTCGCGGTTTCAAGTTTGTCGGCTCAACCATCTGCTATTCCTTCATGCAAGCTGTCGGATTGGTAAACGATCACGATTACAGTTGCTATCGTTACCGGGAGATTGGTTAACTTTGTAACCGTCTCACATTGAGATCGAACCCGGGTTTGCTGAAGGTGCGTGGTGCAATTTGAAGCAGGTTCAAGGTCGAATGTCCAAAATCCAAAGCCTGCTTTGCTCTGGTTGACCTTGGACCTTTGACCTTGGACGTTGGACTTTGGACTATGACAAAACCAAACTCGCAAAGGAGGTCGGACGAGTACGACCTCCGTGCGGAGGCTCGAAACGGTCCTTGTCAAACAGGAGTTCGAACATGTTTAGATTTGCGATGCTTGCGTTAACGGTCCTGATTGCAGTCGCCTCGATCTCTTGCCAGTCGTACTCGACGGGTTTGCAGCAGACCGTGGTTCGCGTCGATGAAACGACGGCAATCGCCGCGCTGCACACGATCGCGGTGGCCCAACAAACTTACTCGATAAGCAACGGTGGGAATTATGCAACTCTGCAAGAGCTACGCGACGGCGGCTACCTCGATACGCGTTTTAGTTCACCCGACGGTGGGGCCAAAGATTACTCTTTGACGATTAGCACGAAGCCGCAGTCGGGCGAGGCGTTGGCTTTTTTTAGTTGTAATGCGGATCCGAAAAACTCAGGACCGCAAGCGGGCCGGCATTTCTATATCGACTCAGCTTCGTCTGCACTTCACGTTAATCCGAGTCAGTCAGCGACTGCGCAGGATCCAATCGCGCAACCGTAACCCCTCGGAATTCTGTTAGACATTAGTCTTCAGTGAATAACTGAAGTCGCAAAGACTGCTTAATACTTCGGTGCAATCTCTGCGTTCTCTGTGTCTCGGTGGTGAATAGAACGGCGCCGCCGGAATTCAGACCGCGTTTTGGTTATGGCTTGGCTTCTTGATAAATGTCGCGTACCAGTTGGTGGGGGTGCGCGCATGCCGGAGCGATACTCGCTATCTGGAGACTGCAGGAAACAACCGCAGTCGCAGCGCAGTTGGCGTGGGCCATGTAACCCATGACTCGTAAGTTGAGCGACAGGGGAAAGGGCAAACTGATGTAGTTAAGCTGCCCCATAATCCTTACCTGTTACCCTTTCCCCCGGGTCCTTTCCTCTTGAAAGCTGATTAGAAAGGCGTACACTTCGGCTTGAAATGTCGAAGTCGCTCATCAGCGATCAGTTTTGGGCCCTGATGACGGAGGGCCAGAAGGTTGAGGCTGTCGCTCGGGGCCACGCGACATTGACGCAGATGAGCGAAGGCTTGCTCTACGGTTCTGAGCAACTACGCAATGCTTGCCGGGAGTTTCTGGCCGATACCGATCCGTCCTTTGAAAATCTTGCCGTTGGTCCGGAAGAGCAAAGCGATCCACCGAACTCAAGCAGCAACTCGCCTCACACCGATTCTCCAGCGCGCGTAAGAAGTAAAATACACAATCCTGCTCACACACTCAAACAACGGTTTGGCTTGCCCGAAAACTTTGTGCCGCGACCACAACGCTACGGCCGCGGCGTTCTGCTCGAACTCAATATCTATCGGCTTCCGAATGGACAGGAATTTATTCCTTGTCGTCCCACCGGCACGCTCGGCGCCAGTTGCCACCTCTATGCGCTCCTAACTGCCGATCAATACTTGAAGAGCAGGCGAGGTTCAGTTTATGTTCGCAACGACGGAAGAATTTTTGACTACAGTGTTGACAGCTCGATTCCATTAGGCGACATCTTCGATACCGGTTATACAATCGCGGATCTGGAGCGTACGGGACGATACGCGCCCGAGTTGCGACGCGCAAAGAAGAAAGGTCAACCAAGAAAAGTTAAGCGGGCAGCCGCCGGTTCACGAAGATGAGCAATCTGCGCGGGCCGGTTCGCGCAGTCATCGCGCCAAAAGGAGGGCGGGTGAAACGATGATACGAAAACTGAAGTCGGGAAAGTATCGGCTTTACTCCAGCAAAAAGGATCCGAAAACGGGCAAACGCAGGAACCTGGGAACGTTTGAAACTCGTGCGGCGGCCGAGAAGCATGAACGAGCGGTGCAGTATTTCAAGCGACACTGACGTAAAGCAAACTGTTAGTTTGCTTAGAACCTGGGCAGTACACAGGATTAGATTACCCAGGCACTGTCCAGCGCAGAGATTAGTTCAAACCAGGATAGTGTGCACCGACGACGCAAACTAACAGTTTGCTTTACAGTTATTATTTTGGAGAACACGGATGGATGAAAGAGATACTGACAACTCGCCGCGTTTTGATCGCCGGCCGTGGGGAACGTTCACGGTGCTCGATGAAACAGACGGGTTCAAAGTCAAACGAATCGAAGTGTTGCCCGGCAAACGATTGAGTTATCAGAAGCACGCGCAGCGCGCGGAACACTGGGTGGTGGTGCAGGGAACTGCAAAGGTCACGCTTGACGATCGCGACTTCATCGTAAAAGCGGGCGAGGCAATCGACATCGCAGTTGGCGCGGCGCACCGGGTGGAGAACCCTGGCAAGGAGACGCTGGTTTTCATCGAAGTGCAGCGGGGAGATTACCTGGGCGAAGATGATATCGTGCGCTTGCAGG
>DASYMB010000328.1:0-3126 GCA_036009285.1 Pyrinomonadaceae bacterium
CGAATGTCCACCGCAAACAATCTTCGATCAAACGCGAAGGAGTTGTTAAAGGTCACAAACGAGGGGTTAGCTCCACTCGTGAACCTGCCGCCCCATAAGTTTTTGCCTTTTGTCATCCGCTGCTCCTTACTCGGCCGGCACTCAGGCAGTTTAGAGTTCAAGCTTTGTTTCGTAACCATAACCTAAGGTTGAACTGGCTTTGCCCGCAAAAATGGTTCGGCCGTTCTGGCCAGGCAGAAGCCCGACCGTTAGGAAGGGCTCAAGATCGAAATTCCGGCAGAAATCAGAGCCCTTGCTAACGCGCGGGCTTCTCTTGGTAAACTTGACTCCAGCCACCCTAGTTGCTAGTTTATGCATCTATGCATTGGTTATGCAAGTTGAGTGCATATCGAGGCCCTAAGTGCAAAAGAGTTTACGACAGCGGAGACTCCTGAGTCTCATTAAAGCCAAGCCGTTTGCCACACAGGCTGATCTGCGCGATTCGCTTGAACGCGCCGGCGTTCCCGCCACTCAGTCCAGCCTGTCGCGCGATATGGAAGAGCTGGGAATTGTAAAGCATCGCGGCCATTACACGATGCCCAAATCAAACGGAGCGGCCGCGCGCGGACTGCTGAGCCTCGATCTGTCAGGCGACAATCTGGTGATAGCAAGGACCGAGGCGGGACTAGCTTCGGCCGTTGCCGTGGAGATTGACGGCGCGGCTATTCCGGAAATCGTGGGGACACTCGCCGGCGAAGACACGATCTTCATCGCGGTTCGCGATCGGAAAGCGCAGCGCCTGGCGACAAAAAAGATTTGGGAGTTGTTTGGGTAGAAAAACGAATTTTGTACTTTGGTCTTTGTACTTTGACAGGAACTCCGAGGTGCAAAAGATCTCTCTGAAAATAGTAAGGCAAAGTACGAAGAACAAAGCGCAAGGTTCCAAGAGCTGACGAATGAAAAATAAGGAAACAAAGATTAACAAAATCGTTTTGGCCTATTCCGGCGGGCTCGACACTTCTGTGATGCTTCGCTGGTTGAAGGAGCAATACGCCTGCGAGGTGATTTGTTATTGCGCCGATGTGGGCCAGGGAGACGAGCTGAGTGGGCTTGAAGAAAAGGCCCTCGCCACGGGCGCTTCGAAACTCTACGTGGAAGACCTGCGCGAAGATTTCGTCCGCGAATATGTCTGGACCGCCGTTAAGGCCAACGCAGTTTACGAAGGCGTTTATCTGCTCGGCACTGCCCTTGCCCGCCCGGTAATTGCCAAGCGGCAGATCGAAATCGCGCGGCGGGAAGGCGCTGACGCTGTGGCCCATGGCGCAACCGGCAAGGGAAACGACCAGGTGCGATTCGAGTTGACGTATTACGCGCTGCAGCCGGACATCAAGGTGATTGCGCCCTGGCGCGAGTGGGAGTTCAAGGGGCGCAGCGATTTAATCGCCTACGCGAAGGTCCACGAAATCCCTATCACCGCCACGACCGAGAAACCGTATTCGACTGATCGCAACCTGATGCACGTTTCCTATGAAGGCGGAATTTTAGAAGACTCCTGGTCCGAACCTCCCGAAGATATTTTTCAGCTTACACGCGCGCCCGAGAACGCGAAGGCTGAGGCGGACTATGTCGAGTTGTCGTTTGCGCACGGCGAGCCGGTAGCGATTAACGGAAAGGAAATGGGGGCAATCGCATTGCTGGAAACTCTGAACCAGTGGGGTGGCGAACACGGCATCGGACGCGTCGATTTGGTTGAGAATCGCTTTGTCGGCATGAAGTCTCGCGGAGTCTACGAAACCCCAGGCGTGACGATTCTGCAAGCTGCGCATCGAGCGTTGGAGTCGATTACGCTCGACCGGGAAGTGCTGCACCTGCGCGATTCCCTGGGTGTGAAGTTTGCCGAGAGCATCTACTACGGATTCTGGTTCGCGCCGGAGTTTGAATTGATGCGCAAGCTGATAGAGGAAACGCAACCTAACGTCAGCGGCGATGTTCGGTTGAAACTATTTCGCGGCAACGCGATTGTGGTTGGGCGTCGCTCACCGCATTCGCTCTACGACGAAAAGGTGGCGACGTTTGAAGCGGATACGGTTTACAACCAGCGCGACGCGGAGGGCTTCATCAAACTTAACGCGCTGCGGCTGAGGTCGCGAGGTGGACAAGCTTGATTTTCGGCTCTGCCGCCTGATGTGCGGAAGGGCTCTCCCTTCCGCAAGCCGAGAATGAATTCTTTGCGAGGCTATGCCTCGCGAAATCGGCGGCATAGCCGCAAACATTGTTAGAGACTGTCGGAAGGGCAGAGCCCCTCCGCACATCAGGTGGCAGAGCCGGAATCTTTCAGGGAGCAAGGAAATGCAAGATATTAATTCACCCAACGAGCTGAAAATTCAAGTCATCGATGCTGACAAGATCGGTTCGGCCACTTCTCCGCTGAATCTCAGCCGGACCGTGGCTGTTGTTCCAGCTTCCGCCACGCCGCGCGCGGGCGATGTAGTTGTGGTGCGCGCGCTGACTGACAGCGCCACTTACAACCTGCTCGAGCTACCCACCGGCAGGCTCGCAAAAATTAATCCGGGCGATGTGCTGATTGGTGTTCTCGGTCGGCGACGCGCCCTGAAAGGCTTCGTGGGCGACGTGCCGGCAACTGTGGCTGGAGGCGATCAATTACATCTGTTGAATATGGGCGGGGTGATCGGAAGCTGCACCGGGCATCACTCGAGTTTGAGTGATGCAATCAAGGTTGAGGTCATCGGAGTCGCAAGCGACGAGCATGGGCGCATCGTGAACATCGTCGACGCAGCGCTGCCGCCGCGAACCAGCCTTGGGGAGACAGCGCCACTGGTAATCATCGCCGGCACCTGCATGAACAGCGGCAAGACTTACGCCGCGACTGAGCTAATCAAGCAAGCCACCCGCGCGGGTTTACGAGTCGCCGCCGCCAAACTTTCCGGCATCGCTTGCCTGCGCGACACGCTCAACATGGCCGATCACGGCGCGATCGCCATTGCGAGTTTTCTCGATTGTGGTTTGCCTTCAACCGTGGGCGCTACAAATCTCGCCGCGGTTGCAAAGACGATCATTTCACGTTTGAACGAAAGCTTGCCGGATCTGATTGTGATCGAACTGGGCGACGGCTTGCTGGGCGGGTAC
>DASYMB010000329.1:0-7076 GCA_036009285.1 Pyrinomonadaceae bacterium
ATCTCCGAGCTTCGCGGGCTGCATGCAAATCCTTCATCAAGTGTTCGGAGCCTCCCGAATATAAAACGCAGGAATCGTTAACTCGATGTTTCCACGTTCGCGTCGATGGGTTACATTTAGCGCCGCTACACGAATGTCGATAACGTTGACCTGGCCTCTGATCTCTAACTGCTGACCGAGGTAACGCCTTTGAAGATTTGCATCCTTGATCCTTCTTACGAAAACTCTGACAGTCCTATGAAGGATTACGATCCGCTTTCCGACGTGATTCGTCACCTTGAAGGGCATGAATGCGAGACTGTTTACATCGACAAAGCCAAAGGCGTGCGGCAAATTGTCGAGCTTTCGCGGCGCGACTTCGATGTGTTCATCAACTTATGCGACGGCGCCTGGGATGAAGATCGCGCCGGCATAGAAATCGTTCAGACACTCGAACGGCTCGGCCTCGCTTTCACCGGAGCGACCTCAAACTTTTTCGAGCCCAGCCGCGAAGTAATGAAAAAAGTCTGCCATTTTTGGGGCATTAAAGCGCCCGCCTACGTGGTCGCCTCCGACAGCCAAAACATCGAGCTGGCGGCGCAAACACTCCGTTTTCCACTGATAACCAAACATCCGAATAGCTACAGCAGCATTAGCCTGACCAGAGATTCGCGAGTGGAAACGCCGGCCGCGCTCCGCGAGCAAGCGGAAAAAATGATAGCTGCGTTTGGGTCTACACTGATCGAAGAGTTTATCGACGGGCGCGAGTTTAGCGTCCTGGTGGTTGAGAATGCTGACGATGAACTCAAACCTTTCGCCTATCGCCCGGTAGAGTTTCGCTTCCCGCGCGGCGAGTCGTTCAAACACTTCGACCTTAAATGGAAAGACTTTGAAGGCATGACTTGCCTCCAATGCGATGACGATGAGCTGGCCGAACGCCTCGAGGATATGTCGCGAAACTTGTTCCTCGGTTTGAACGGGGCGGGCTACGGTCGCTGCGATATTCGCATGAGCGAGCTCGGCGAGCTCTTCATGTTAGAGATCAATCCAAACTGCGACGTCGCCTATCCGTTGGAGGAAGCGGGAAGTGCGGATCTCATTCTGCTGCATGAGCCCTGGGGGCATCGAGAGTTTTTCGAAAAGATCATCGGGGCCGCGTTAAAACGCCGGCAGCGACGACACCGGAAATGGCATCTGCTATTGGACGGCAAGAGTCGATATGGAATGTATGCGCTGGAGCCTATTGAACCCGCCGAGCTGATCGAAGCTCACGAAGAACAGCCGCACGTTTTGGTGAGTGAAAAACATGTCCGCGGAAATTGGAATGCGGAACAGCAAAGCTGGTTTGCGCAGTATGCCTACCCGCTCACCGACGAAGTGTTTGTCAGTTGGAGTCCAGATCCTGAACACTGGAAGCCGATCAATCATTCGTGCGATCCGAATGCGTGGTTAAACGGATTGGATCTGGTTGCGCGGCGCAAGATAAGAGCCAGCGAAGAGATCACGGTAGACTACGCCACGTTTTATAACGTGCGCATGGACGATTTTGTCTGTCATTGCAACGCCCCCGACTGCAGAAAAATTATTCGCGGCACAGACTACCGAGAATCCTTCGTCGAACGATACGGCGAGCACGTTTCTGACTATATCCGCACGAAACGCCAAGCTGAAGCCGCGCCAACGGACGACCGCGAAGAGATCTACCAATAAGTCAGCAAGGGCTAGCCTGCTCTTGAAGGACTTTCGCCGTGAAACCTCTGCGGCCTCTGTGCCTCTGTGGCGAACCACGGAGAACTACGCACTACGGAGACACAGAAAGCTCCGCTGGGCATGCGCGAGCCGTCGCCCTTCATGATCATTCGAGCGTCTCGCCACCTGCGAGGGAAAGCACCGCATCAACCCGAATCATTTTGATCCCGCTGACGTTTTCGATCACACCGGGCATGCTTTGGGGCTTCATCTCCCACGTCGGCTGGTATGTAATCGTTGGCCGGCGTCGAGAGATCAATCGGGTGATGTAGGCGCTGGCGGCGATTTCTATCGGGCTCTTGTTGTTGGAACACGCAAAGTTTTCGTGAGATAACGCGTGCTTTGATCCTTGGGCCTCTGACCTCCGATGCGCGGTAAGTCTTTGACTTACCGAAAACCGAATGACTACTTTTCCGGTCTATGACCGGAGAGGTCGGAGACCCAGGAACTTTAGGCAGCGCGGCAAGTCTTAGACTTACCGCGCATCGGAGGTCAGAGACCGCCCGGTGGTAAATCAGAACGTGCAATTGTAAGACTTCATCGATACGCGTGCTTGCTCAGCAGATTGCTTGCAGGCGGCGGCCAGCGTTGCCTTCGTATTCGGATTGGCGGCGAGTTGACGCCAGGAAGTCCGCCATTGCTCTATCGCGGTTTTGTACTGGGCCCGCGCTGCTTCGGGAACCTTGCTGGAAATACAGGCGTCGTAGTTAGCTATGAACGCGTCACATTCCGGCACTCCGATTTTTTCTCCGGCAGTGCCGGCCGTGGTAGCTGTGCTTGGGGTTGAGCTGGTGGCAGCCTTGTTGGCGTTACCGGTCGTTGCACTATTAGTCGGCGTCTCGGATTTATTACATCCTACCAGCACGATAGCGCTTACAACACAAAGCAATAAAAAGAATTTCTGTAACATGTAATGCTCCTGAGGTTCAGCCAGTCTGTCCGGTCTGAATCTATTTAAGGGGATGGAAGAGCGGCGGAATCATACACGAATACACCGAAACATAAAGCTCTGAGACATACGCTGATAGACTTCCGGTGCTGGTTAATTTCCAACTGCCAGTCCTTTGGACCTGAAGAGGAGTCCAATTGACTAGTACCAGACTTCACTGAATGGCTTGATAGATGTAGAGTAGTCAACTTTCATGAGCGCACAAAAAAACAAACACCCCATCGGCAAATCAGCGCCGCGCAAGGAGGGCCGGAAGAAAGTCACGGGCGCAGCGCTGTATGTTGACGACATTTCATTTCCGGAGATGATTCACGGCACCACTGTGCGCAGCGCCGTGCCTCGCGGGCGCATTACGAAGATTTCATTCGCGGGCGATATTCCCTGGCACGAGTTCACCATCATTACGGCGAAGGATATTCCGGGCGAGAATTACGTGGCGCTGATATTAAACGATCAGCCTTACCTGGCAGACGAGGTAGTCAATCACACCGAAGAACCGATCGTACTCCTGGCCCACGCAGACAAGTATTTGCTGCAAGAAGCGCGGCGCCATGTGCGCATTGAAATCGAGGAGCTGCCGCCGGTTTTCACCCTCGAAGATTCTTTGAATAAGAAAGAGATCGTTTGGGGAGACGACAACGTCTTCAAATCTTTTTTGGTTGATAAGGGCAACGTCGACGACGTTTGGTCGGTAGCGGACTTCGTCGTTGAGGGCGAATACTATACGGGCGCGCAGGAGCAACTCTACATAGAGAACAACGGCGTGATTGCGATTGCCAACGAGCAGGAGGGCGTGACCGTCTGGGGATCGATGCAGTGTCCTTACTACGTTCACAAGGCGTTGATTAAGTTGTTCAAACTTCCGGAAGAAAAGATTCGCGTGGTCCAAACTGAAACCGGCGGAGGCTTTGGCGGCAAGGAAGAGTATCCGTCGTTGCTTGCCGGCCACGCCGCGCTGCTCTCGTGGAAGTCCGGCAAACCAGTGAAGATGATCTACGATCGCGCGGAAGATATGGTGGCGACTACGAAGCGGCATCCGTCGCGAACGCGGCACAAAACCGCCGTGTCGAAAGACGGCAAGTTGCTCGCGATGGAAGTCGAATTCATTGTGGATGGTGGCGCTTATTGCACGCTTTCGCCGGTCGTGCTTTCACGCGGCACGATTCACAGCGCCGGTCCGTATTATTGTCCCAACGTCCGCATTCGCTCGAGCGCGGTCGCTACAAACGTGCCTCCGCATGGCGCGTTCAGAGGTTTCGGCGCGCCGCAAAGTATTTTTGCCCTCGAGCGACAACTCGATAAAGTTGCCAGGACCTTAGGTCTGGCGCCGGACGAGTTTCGTCGTTGCAACTTCGTGAAGGAAGGGGAGACGACTGCGACCAACCAGGTGATTCGCGAGAAAGTCGACATGAATCATTTGCTCGACCGGGCGTTTGAATTAACCGCTTACCATGAAAAGACTGAGCGCTTCGCGCGCGAAAATAGACACGGACAGACGGCAGGAGCAGATGGCGGGAACAAAAAGGAGCAGACGGCAGGGACAGGCGGCAGGAGTGGATCGAGAATAAAAAAGGGGATCGGGTTCGCATCGTTTATGCATGGCGCCGGCTTCACAGGCTCGGGCGAGGTTTACCTGGAGTCGGTGGTTGGAGCGGAAGCAACGGCGCAGGGACGCGTGCGGATTCTCGCGGCCAGCACCGAAATCGGCCAGGGGACGAATACGATATTTTCGCAAATTGCCGCGGAGGCGCTCGGGGTTGATAGCGATCTAATTGAAGTTGCGCAACCTGATACCAAAGATGTTCCCAACAGTGGGCCAACGGTCGCATCGCGCACCTGCATGGTGGTCGGCAAACTGGTGGAGTCGGCAGTGCTCGCTTTGAAACAGACGCTGGTAGGCAGCGGGTTGTTGAAAGAAGGTTACAGTCAATCGGAGTTTCAGTCGGCGTGCAGCAGATACCTCGAGAGCTTTGGTCCTCTGAAAGCGTTTAGTAAATATCAGCCGCCGCCGAATGTCCGCTGGGACGACGAGAAATATCAGGGCGATGCCTACGGCACTTATGCGTGGGCTGTTTACGTCGCGGAAGTTTCAGTTGACATGACGACGTATGAAGCTCACGTTGACGACTTTGTTGCGGTGCAGGAAGTTGGGCGAGTAATCAATCCCGTGCTGGCGGCCGGACAAATTGAGGGCGGCGTGGCGCAGGCGATTGGTTTTACGCTCTTCGAAAATGTGGTCTGGCAAAACGGCCGCATGGCTAACGGACAGATGACTAATTACATCATGCCAACCGCCGCCGACATTCCGCCGATTCGTGTTTACTTCGAAGAGAATCCGTACGCGTATGGGCCGGGAGGGGCCAAGGGAATCGGTGAACTACCAATGGACGGCGCGGCGCCGGCGATCCTGAGCGCGATCGAGAACGCCACCGGCGCGAGTTTTAATCACGTGCCTTTGATGCCGGAAGCGATGATGGAAGAGTTGGGCCGGCCTTCACGAGATTCGTGGGCGCGCAACCTGAGACAACGAAATTGGCGTTCATGAAAGTCTCATCCATTGATACTGGCCGGCTGGTGCTGGATAAATGAAAACCGATATTCATTGTTACGTCAACGGCGAAACGGTCGTGCTCGAGGCCCATCCTATGGAGCGTTTGCTCGACGTGTTGCGCGGGCAGTTAAATCTAACTGGAACGAAGGAAGGCTGCGGCGAGGGAGAATGCGGCGCCTGTACAGTTTTGCTCGATGGCCGCATCGTGAACAGTTGCCTGGTGCCGGTGGCGCAAGTTGAAGGCGCGTCGATCAAGACGATTGAAGGCGTTGCGAGTGGCGATCGGTTGCACGCAGTGCAGCAGGCGTTCATTGATTGTGGCGGAGCGCAATGCGGCATTTGCACGCCCGGCATGGTAATGGCCGCCGCCGATCTCCTTGAACGAAATCCGAATCCGACTGAAACTGAAATTCGCAACGGCCTGGCAGGAAATCTTTGTCGTTGCACTGGATACATGAAGATTTTTGATTCCGTTGTGCGTGCCTGTCAGAAATAATTCTAACGATGATGGATCTTGTTGATGAGCTTCGTAAGCTGGTTGAGCGGCTAGATGAGCAGAAAATCGGCTACGCGTTGTGTGGCGGAATGGCAATGGGAGTCTACGGTCTCGCTCGCGCAACACTTGATATCGACTTGCTGATCCTTTCAGACTCGTTGGACGAGGTTTTGAGTATTGCGAGGGGGCTGGGCTACAACGTCCCGGGCAAAGATATGAGTTTCGCTAAGGCTGAGATACGCCGAGTGTCGAAGATCGATCCCGCTGACGGAGAATTGTTGCCATTGGATTTGCTTCTGGTTACTCCTGACGTCATCGAGGTCTGGGAATCTCGCATTTAAGCTGAGTGGCAAGGCGGAAAACTCTCCGTAGTTTCTGCGGAAGGTTTGATTGCACTGAAGCAACGGCGCGGAAGCGATCAGGATTTGGTGGATATCAAAGCGCTGGCAGGTGAGGGTTCACATGAAACAAGTTGATATGTCAGCAGAGGCAGTAACTGCTCGACTAAAGCGTGTCTCGCAACTACGGAGACTGTGCCTGTCTCTTGGAACAGCTAAGATAAGAACCCAACCTCGCCCTGGAACCGCTGATGTGAAAAACCGTGAACGAGTGCCGGACGATCCCAAGCAGCAACGAAAATGAGAGCTCACATTCCAAGTTATGCCCTGATCTCGCCGCAGAATTTGGGCGAAGCCTTAAGCGTGCTTGCGGGTGCGCCGGGCGGTTGGCAGCCTTTCGCCGGCGGCACCGATCTGATGGTGTTGCTTGAATCCGGCAAGCTGCCTCACCGAAACTATCTCAACATCTGGAGCCTCGCGGAGCTTCGCGGCATTGACGTCGCCGAAAATTACGTAACACTCGGTGCGCTTACCACCTACACTGAAGTTCAGTCGAATGCGATTCTGCGCGACGAGTTTCCCCTGCTCTGTCAGGCAGCGAGTGAAACCGGCGGGCTGGCAATTCAAAACCGCGGTACCTTAGGCGGCAACATCGCAAATGCTTCTCCCGCCGCGGACTCGCCACCAGCCTTACTGGCCTACAACGCGGAGTTGGAACTTCTTTCGGTGCACGGCGCGCGCTGGGTGCCCTACCAAAGTTTTCACACGGGCTATAAGCAAACGATCATGCAGCCTGACGAGTTGCTGGCCCGCATCCGCCTGCCTCGACTCTGGCCGGATTTGATCCACTACTATCGCAAGGTGGGCACGCGGAAGGCGCAGGCAATATCAAAGGTCTGCGTTGCGGCTACGGCGAGAATGAACGAAGGCATCGTTGATGTCATACGCATCGCGCTGGGTAGCGTCGCGCCGGTTCCGCTTCGCTGTCTAAGAACCGAAGACGCATTGCGGGGA
>DASYMB010000330.1:0-7373 GCA_036009285.1 Pyrinomonadaceae bacterium
GGCGCTGGCGGTGATGGAATCGAGCATCAGTGCGAATGACGACGGCGCGGTGGGATTGTTGGCGTCTCGCGTGCACATCGATCTGGAAGGCGATCCGGATTCGTTGCGGGTGATGCTGGAAGGTCGCGACGTTACCGAGCCAATTCGCAGTGAAGAAGTAACTGCGATGTCTTCGATCATTTCTACGATTCCCGCGGTGCGTCGGGCGCTGGTGGCGCGGCAACGCGAGATGGGCCGGCGCGGCGCGGTGCTGAATGGCCGGGACATCGGCACAGTGGTTTTCCCCGACGCAGACGTTAAATTTTTCCTAACGGCTGCAGCGGAGGAACGTGCCCAACGAAGGTTTGAAGAAGAACGCGAGCTGCATTCGCGAGTCAACTTTGCGGAGACGCTCGCGGATATGAGGGAACGCGACCAGCGCGACTCTACGCGTAGCGATTCACCACTCATGATCGCGGACGATGCAATCGTAGTCGACTCCAGCGGGTTATCGATTGCTGAAGTGTTTGAACAGATGATAGCGACAGTTCAAAGCAGGCAAGCCGCAGAGAAGTAGGAACCCAGGGATGAAAAAAAGGGTTGAATTCTCATTCAAGTCAGAGCCGATCTGGATAATAGTTTTCTCGCTCGGCCCACCGATATTGGGTGTTCTGCTAGCGTTGATCGTTATCCCGGTTCTTAAGCGTTGAGCCAATTCGCCATTCGTAATTTACTTATGTTCACTGGAATCATTGAAGAGCTGGGCCGCGTGCGCGAGGTGGAAGCGCGCGGTGAAGATGCGCGCATCGTGATCGAAGCTCGCCTCGTCACTGAAGACATTCACGAGGGCGATTCGATTGCCGTAAACGGAGTCTGTCTAACGGCGCTCGACGTGCAACCGGATTCGTTTGCCGCGGACGTATCGCGCGAGACGCTCAATCGCTCGACGCTTGGGCGCCTGCAAAACGGAACGCCCGTGAACCTCGAACGCTCGGTTACTCCCGCCACTCGCCTTGGCGGCCACCTCGTTCAAGGCCACGTTGATGCCCGCGGAAAGTTTCTCGGCGCCGAAGCTCATGGCGGCTCCTGGACCGTGCGCATTGCCTATCCGCCGGAGATTGCGCGTTATCTTGTCTTCAAGGGATCAGTTTCCGTGGAAGGTATCAGCCTCACGATCGCCGAGTTGACTGACGACTACTTCGCAATCGCCATCATCCCCAAGACCTGGGAAGTCACAAATTTTTCCGGGCTGCAGCCGGGCGACGAAGTGAACCTCGAAGCCGATGTGATCGCGAAGTACGTCGAGCGAATCCTGGGATTTTCCGAGTTCAGGACTGCAACAATCGAAGCTATTGAGGACCTTGCAGTTGCGACCCAACGTCGTGAAGAGCCTGGGATTTCCAATGAGCAGTTGCTCAAGGAGTCGAAGCAGGATGAACTACTATAACGAAAGGATCGGCTTTTGAGTTAACATAACTCTGTAGTTTCAGATTTCAGATTCAAGACTTCAAAAGATGTCATTTGCATCCATCGAAGACGCTGTCGCCGAAATACGCGATGGGCGCATGATTATTATCGTTGACGACGAAGACCGCGAAAACGAAGGCGACCTGGTATGCGCGGCTGAGAAGGCGACACCCGAGATTGTTAACTTCATGGCCCGCCACGCGCGCGGCCTGATTTGCCTTCCGCTCACCGAGGAGCGCTGCGACGAACTTCATCTCACCACGCAGGTCGCCGATAACACTTCTTTTCTGGGTACCGCCTTCACCGTCTCTATCGACGCGCGTAAGGGCGTGACTACCGGCATCTCCGCCTCCGACCGCGCCACCACAATTCAGGCCGCCGTCGATCCGCAAACTCGACCGCAGGACTTAGCGCGACCGGGCCACGTGTTTCCGCTACGAGCAAAAAAAGGTGGAGTACTCGTTCGTCCCGGACAGACGGAAGCGAGTGTTGACATCGCACGCATTGCCGGTCTTTATCCAGCGGGCGTCATCTGCGAGATCATGAACGAAGACGGAACGATGGCCCGTCTTCCGGAACTCAAGGAGTTTGCCCGGAGCCACAACATAAAAATGATCACGGTGGCTGACCTGGTCAGATATCGCATCAGCAAAGAGATGCTGGTGAAACGCGCCGTCGAGACTGACCTGCCGACAGTTTACGGTCGCTTCCGCGCCGTAGCTTATGAAAACATCATCAACGGAGACGTGCACCTGGCGATGGTGATGGGTAATGTCCGCACTGACGACCCGGTGCTGGTCCGCGTGCATACGGAAAACGTGACCTGCGATATGTTTGGTTCACTTATCGACGACACAGGTTTTCAACTGCATACCGCGCTCGAAAAAATCGCTGCCGCCGGTCAGGGCGTGGTCCTTTACCTGCGCCAGCGCGAACACAGTCTTGACCTCGTCAATCAATTGCGAACTTACGCGGTGATGCAGGAGAAAGGTATTCCAAAGCGCGAAGCAAGCCTGGAAACCGGGTACGGCAGCGATCGCGATTATGGGGTAGGCGCGCAGATACTTCATGACCTGGGTCTCCGTCGTATACAATTGTTGACGAACCATCCCCCCAAAGTTGCAGCTCTTGAAGGTTTCGCGCTCGAGGTCGTCGGCAATGTGCCCCTCGGCCAGCCGGCACATCTGAAAGATTCAGAAGCGGCAGGCAAACAGCGGCCGGCGGAGAAGAGAGAGCAACCTACCTGAGCTGCTTTGCCATCTGTCTTTGAACAGAAAGACCGCGAGCCAGGTGTGAGACTCTCTCTGTTTTCAAAGGCTCATTTAGTTTCGGGATTTCCCTCTCCTATTTTTGCAGTGCAGTAGGACAGATATTCCTGTCTGTGTGTACGGGGATAGGCATTCCTGGTAGACAAGCAGAAAGAGATTTTCCATTTGTCATTTGGTGGATTCAACTTACAACTGCAACAGTTGAATTCTTTTTCGCTCCAGCGGAGCGAGATGTTTATAGCTCGAGTGCACTCAAATATCTCGCTCCGTTAGGAGCGAACCCGGCGGAACCTTCGCTCGGGCATGCCTTAGCGATTGCGCTCCCACGGAGCGCCGGAGTAAAGAAAGGTTCGGCCAAGCTATAAACATCTCTGGGGCAAAAAGCGGCAAACAACGATCTGTTGCACTTCCAACTTGAATCCGCGAATGATAAATGAAAAATCTCTTCTGGTTTTGACTCGGATTATCTGAAGCTACCAAAAACACCGGACAGGCAGGAATGCCTGTCCTACGGGCTGCTGATTATGAGTGTAGACGATCGCGATAACGGATCCGGCAAAGACGCGCCTTCCGAGACTTCTCCTCCTTCGCCGAGTGGCAAGGAGATTCGCGATGCGCTGCGCTCGAAAACCGATGAGCCGCTGCCCCCTCTCGCAGAAGCGATCGCTGAGCGTGATGCTCAACGCCGCCACCCGGTAACGCCGCAAGGCCGGCGCCGGCGTTTCCTTAACCGCCGCAATGTATTCATCGCCACCATTGCCGCCGCAATTGGCATCGTGGCTTTGATCCTGTTGATTGTTCTGATCTACCGGCTTGGGTACGTTGACCGGTATGTGGCCGGTCAAATCCAGGACACGTTCGCGAAATATGGAATTCGGGCGGAGATCAAGACTTTTCACGCGGGCTTCCCACCGCAGACCGTGGAAATGCTCGGCGTGGAACTCTACGACGCGCAAACGGGTGAGAAGCTGGGGAAGATTGATCGTCTGCTCGCGACAGTGCGCATTGAAGACCTATATGCCCTGAACCTGCAACGGAACATCAATCTCAAGGACCTAAAAATTGAAGGCCTCGAAGCCTGGATAACTTTTGACGAACAGGGCCGCTCCAATTTTCGCAACATCCACGTTCCACCTCCTGAACCCAACAAGCGTATCCTCTTTGCTTATTCCACCGCTCACGTGGAGATAAAAAATGGCGTCATTCACTATGGCGACAAGCGTCACGAAATATCCGGCGAGGGACGTAACCTGACCGCTACGGTCCAGCCGGATGATCTAACCGCGCCGGCGGCGAGCTGGATGAACACGGTGACGCTGGCGCTCTCAAACTCAACTTTCACTTACGATGGCCGGCCAGTCAACGACATAGAGATTCAGGCCCGTGGCCGCGTAAATCAAACCCGAGCTGAGATTCAAGAGCTGGTACTACGTTCCCCGGTGGCCCAGGCAACCCTGACCGGAACGATGGACGACTGGCGCGCGCTGCATTACCAGATGAACATCACTTCCTCAGTGGATCTCACCCAACTCTCGGACGTGCTTCAGGCCGGTACAACGTTGCGCGGCACCGGCAGTTTTGCCGGCGTGGTTTCAGGCGAAGGCGACAAATACAAAGTTGAAGGCGGCATCAAGTCTGACGCGCTGGCGGCCGACAACCTGCGACTCCAGGGTCTTAACATTACGGCCAGCGGCAGCGGCCAGGGCCGCACCTATGACATTAACGGCAAGGCAGTCGCCGCGCTGCTCACCGCCGGAGATTTTCAACTCAACAACGTGCAACTTGTCGGCGGTGTGATGGGAACAGGATCGGACTTCCGCTGGGTAGGTGAGTTGCGTGCGGCAGCGGAGAGAAGTTATGGGACCACGATTACGGGCTTGATTCTTCAGGATGCGCGCGCTGAGATGAACAACGGCGTGCTGATCGCGTCTTCGCGCCAGTTCAGCGCGAATGGTCTATCGGCTTCAGGCGCGCGGGCAAATGGCATCACGGCTTCTGATCTGCGTCTGCGCAGCGAAAATAATGTAACGACCGCGAGCGTCTCCAGGGTTAAGGCCGGCGCGATCGTCGGCTCCGGCGCGAAAGTTAACGGCGTCACCGCGAACAATGTAGACATCGTAAGCCGCGATGGCGTAACCAGTGTCGTGGTTAAAGAGGTACAGGTTGGCGCGACGAGCGCCGCGGGAGTAGAGATTGGCAACATTAACATTGCCGGCGTGCGGCTTTCCGTGCGCGGCGGTCGTGCAGAAGGTTCGACGGCTGACATCAACGCCGGCACCGTAAAGCTAGCTGACGGGCAAATGGAAAATGTGAAGCTCGCCAAACCGGTGTTTGTAGTCGAGCCATCGGGCAGGTATCGGGCGAGTGCTGACTTGAGCATCGGCGGTGGAATGTTGGGCCAGATGAACATGGGCCAGGCGCGCGCGCAGGTGGTAGCAACGAACACGGAAATACAACTCAACAACTTCAACGCGGACATATTCAAGGGGCGGGCAAACGGCAACGCGCGGATAGCGATTACCAAAGGCGGCACGTCCCGCATCGCTGCGACTTTTGATCAAGTCGACGTCGCTGGTCCACTTACTGCTTTCGCCGGCGCGGCGGTGCCGCTATCGGGAAGAGCGGCGGGCAAGATCGATCTCGCGTTTCCGGGCACCGATTTCAAGCAGGCAACGGGGACGCTTACCACCAACTTCACCGCTGATAATCTGGAGACAGATACCGGACGTGTCCCACTCACCGGCGTAGTGGCCATCCGTGCCAATCGGGGTTTGTTCGACATCGATCGCGTCGATTTGCAAACTCCCGCCAGTAAACTCAAAGCGACCGGGCAATTTTCATTCTCCGCAGATTCGAATCTCCAGGTCGACCTGAATTCATCTGACGCGACGGAGTTGCAAACTGTTCTCATCTCTTCCGGCCTGCTTCCCGACGTTGAAGAGCAGATGCGAACGTACGGCGTCGAACTCGCCGGACAGTTGGCCTTTAACGGAACCTTGAGAGGAAAACTAAGCGCTCCCGATATCGACGGGCGGGTTTCGTTGAGCACCTTGCTGGTGAACGGAAACGACTTGGGCGCGTTATCGGCGTCGTTGAAAATGACGGCGGCAGAACTGCAAATCGCCGCTGGCCGTTTGACCGAGAAGGACGGCGGCGGAATGCAGTTCACGCTCATTGCTCCGCGCACCGGCGAAAACAACACGACGTTTGAAGCGACCCTCGATCGAGTAAACGCCGGCAGCCTGCTCGCTGCGCTGCCGCTAAGCAAATCAACGCGGGCGCAACTGCTTGATACGCAAGCCGACGCTTCCGGCCAGATAAAAATAACCGGGATACCAAACGCTATGGTTGGCAGCGCTGAACTGCGTTTCGGTCCCGGCCGTTTAGCAGGGGAACCGCTTGAAAGCATGATCGCGCGCGCAACTTTTGCCGGCTCGAAGGTAACGATCGAAAACGTCGATGCGAGACTAGCGGCCGGTCATATCGTCGCGAGCGGTAACTACGACACCACCACAAAAGCGTTTGATTTCGCAGGCCGCGCCGAAGGAGTGCAACTCAGCCGGCTCTTTGCGCTTACGAATCGGCCCGGACTCTCGACTGTCTCCGGTACGGCCGACTTCAACGCTCATGTGTCCGGCAACTTATCGGAGTCCGATTTCTCCGCCTATCAAATTAGTTTTGACGGTGAGGGAAAAAATGTAGTCATCAACGGCCGTGAAGCCGGCACTCTCGCCCTCGTCGGCAGAACAGAGAACAAACAGCTAAACATCACGCTTACAACCGGACTGCTCGGTCCCACGCCGCAGGTGGTCGCCGCCAAAATCGATCTCGGCAGCGATAAGCTTGCCGCCAATGTCGAAACCACTCTCAACAATGCAGACCTGTCGGGCTTGTTGAAGATGCTGGTGCCGCAAGCCTCCGTGAAGCTATCCGGAACGGCAACCGGCACTCTCAAGGCGAGCGGAAATCTGCTGGATGAGGACGGATATTTTTCGACCGCCGGACTGCAGGGAACCGCAAACTTTACCCAGCTCAGTTTCAGAGTTGAAGATGTCCAACTCAACGCCACCTCGCCTCTGGTGGTGCGCTTCTCGCCCAGCGAATTAACTTTCGAACAAACTCAGTTCACCGGTCCCGGGACAAACATCGCGTTGAGTGGCACGCTCGCGCTTGGTCCAGGCGGACGTCAAAGCATGACTGCAGACGGCCAGTTGAACCTCAGAGTCTTGAACGGACTCAGCCCCGATGCGTTTACGTCCGGCACCGCCGAGGTCGCAGTCAGAGTCACTGGAACGTATGAGCGGCCGCGCCTCAACGGCACCGCTTCCGTTACCGGCGGATCGATTTCCTTGCTGATCGGAAACGAGCGTTGGACCATCGCGAACCTGAAAGCCCTCGTCAGGTTCACTTCAAACCAGGCGCAGATCGACTCAATGACGGGAACCCTCGGCGGCGGCCACGTCTCGGCCACGGGCGGCGCGCTGCTCGACGGCTTTACGCTCTCTCGTTTCCTCTTCAATATCCATGGCGATAATGTGACTGCGCCTTATCCCACAAATTTTCGCACCACCGGCGACCTCGATCTCGAAATCAAGGGTACCGCGCGTGAACAACTAATCGGTGGGACCGTGAATGTTAAGCGCAGCGAATACACCGAGG
>DASYMB010000331.1:0-4510 GCA_036009285.1 Pyrinomonadaceae bacterium
GCGCCAAAGCCGTTGAATAGATCGTTCGGCGTCTTGGCATCCATGTCAGTTGTGAGAGCTTCAGTTCCAGCCTGACCTTCGACGGAGTTGGGCAGCCACATCGGCAATGCCAGCGCCGTCGCAAAGAGAACCAGCGCTAAAAACTTCATCAGTTTCAACATTTCAGTCTCCTCCTAGGAGTTTGGAAGGTACTTTGTAGGGGACGGGAGTGGCCAACTTGCCGTTTGGCAAACTGCACCGCTTCCTCAGGGACGCTGCAAACCCGCTGGAAACCCTGGTGTTCGTAAAGCGCTGGCCGGAACGAGGTAGGTGGAGCCTATTCGTAACAACCAGACGGAAGATAGTGTGAGACCGTAGAAACCTACAGAAAAATAGGCATCTTTAAATCGTACTAAGTAAGATCAAAGCTGCTGGGCAAGTAAGTTCGGGAGCTAAAAATGAGGTGCGCGAAATCTATTACGAATCGCATTCGCTGTCAATAGAAAAGAATGCAGGCTGGAAATAAAATTGAAGAGACGACGGTGATCTCGCGTTGGCTCACGGATCGCCGGCTTGGTATGCGGAGCGTGCGGCTGCCCCTTCGTCCTTTTGGCTTGGCAAAAAGATGGCCGCAGTGCGTTGCGCGGACTGGCTTGAGTTTGCTTTTTGTACCGAGCCTTCCTTTCAGCAAAAGAATTTCATTCGGCATGAACAATCGCGCCGGACAGAATCGATTTAACCGCCACTGTTGCCCGCCTTCACGTTTTCAGCTAAAACACTTCCTGAATATATAAGTTGGCAAACACCCGAATCGAACACCACGCTTGCGATGAGATCAAAGCTGAATTCCATTGAGCGCGACGCCAGCGTCATGCGGCTCTGCGAGGAACTGGTAGAAATCGAGCAGCGGCTGATCCCTACCGGCCTGCACATATTTGGCCGCGCCGCGGAACTAAAGGAAAAGGCAGATCTGCTGCGTATGGTTGCTTCGTTCGACAGGCCGGAACAGGGTACGCGCGCGCTACCAAAACTGGTGGCGGACGCAATGGGCATCGATTGCTACGGCGAACTGCTGCAGGAAAGGCCAGCAAGCGAGACGATAGAATTGGTCGATAGAATCGTCTCCGAAGCAGTGCAGGAGTTTTGCGAAGGCGGTGCGGAGGCAGCCGCCAACTGGCTGAACCTGAAGGCGGGCGTCGACATCCCGAAATCACTTCCCACTTTCTCCCTGCTGGCAGGCATTGCTGAACAACTGGATTCCAATAACGAGATCGAGTCACTCATGCGCGCGTTGCGCGGCGAATACATCGCCCCAGGGCCGGGTGCGGACATCGTTCAGAATCCGCTAGTGCTTCCTACGGGCCGCAATACACATGCGGTGAATCCTTACTCAGTCCCTTCGCAAGTTGCCTTTTCCCGCGCGAAGGAAACGGCCGACGCGCTGCTGCGTCGTTATATGGACGAACACGGTCGCTATCCGCGCGCCATGGCGCTGGTTCTCTGGGGCCTGGACAACATAAAGACGCAGGGAGAGGGCGTCGCGCAGGCGCTCTGGCTGCTCGGCGTGCGTCCCGTTCGTGATGCGCTTAATCGCGCCACTGATGTCGAGGTAATTCCGCTGGAAGAATTGCAGCGCCCGCGCATAGACGTGGTGATGACGGTGTCCGGCATCTTCCGCGACCTGTTTGCACCGACCATGACCCTGCTTGATAAAGCGGTGCGACGAGTTGCGACGCTTGATGAGCCGCTCGACTTGAACTACGTGCGTCGCAATATCTCAGAAAGGATGAACGACGGCGATTCGGATTTTGACGACGCAGCGACTCGCGTGTTTTCAAACGCACCGGGCAATTACGGAACGAATGTAAACTTCATGGTGATGGATTCGCAGTGGGAGTCTGCTGAGGCGCTCGGAGATCTGTTTGTCACGCGCAAGTGCTTCGCGTACACGCGCGACTCGAACGGACGAACTGTCGAGGGTCGCGAAGCGCGTCACTTGATGGACGACGCACTGTCGCGAGTGGAAGCTACATATCAGAACCTTGATTCGTTCGAAGTCGGGATCACCGACGTGGATCATTACTTCGAATATCTCGGGGGAGTTTCCAAAGCTGTTGAAACGCTCACTAAATCTCGTCCGGCGATCTACCTGTCTGATTCGCTTTCACCGCAGACGAAGATTCGCTCGCTGGCAGAGACGGTTCGCCTTGAGACGCGCTCGAAGACGCTTAACCCAAAATGGTACGAGGGAATGTTGCAGCACGGCTTCCGAGGTGTCGCTGAAATTGAGAATCACGTGGCAAACACTTTCGGCTGGAGCGCGACGGCGGATGCGGTCGATCCCTGGATTTATACCGAGATTTCCAAAACGTTCCTGTTGGATCCGATCATGTTCAGACGGTTATTCGAGTTGAATCCACATTCCGTCCGTTCGCTCACGAAGCGCCTGCTTGAAGCGCACGATCGCGGATACTGGAATCCTGACGAGGACGTGCTGGAGAAACTAAGGGAGATAGTTGGCGAGCTTGAAGTTGGGCCGGAACCAATGATTCGGAATTGAACATGAGAATAGTTGTTCTATACGTCGGATCGAGTTTGCTGGCGCCGCTGAAGCACGCGGAGCGGGAGATTAATCGCGAGTATGAACTCGACCTCAAGATCGCGGCCTACAACTTTGGCGCGCCACTAAATAACGATGAATGGATTGAGATTGATCGAGATCTGCAGACCTCGGATGTTGTCTTTGCCATTCACGTAATGGACGGCGAAAATACTGCACGGCTTATTCACGCGCTCGATAGTTACAAACAAAAACACACGGCCGTCATCGTGATCAACTGCATGCCGGATCTCATGCGACATACCCGCATGGGCCGGCTTGACGTCTCGAAACTCATCGGCAGAGGAAATGGAGAGAAGAGCAACGGGGAAGAAGTAAAGGCCGCGAGGCAGGGGATAGCAGCCTTTACAGCAGCCGCTTCGTGGGTGGGCCGACAAGTTAGAGGCGGCAACAAGCCTGGTGTTCGCCGGAACGGACATGGCCAGTATCTGAAATTCATCGATCGGCTGCCGGCTGTCCTCAAATATGTACCAAGCGCGGGTGGACTCGGTGACGTCAAAAACTACCTCAACATCTTTTGCTATTTCCTGCAGCCGACTCCGGCGAACGTCCGCTCAATGATTCTTTACGCGCTGAAGGAATACGTGCCCGATGAGCGCTTGAAGAAGGCGCAGATCAAAGTGGCGCCGCCTGAGCATATGCCGTCAGTTGCGATTTACCATCCTGACGCAACGAAACTGTTCGAAACGTTTGCTGATTATCAGAAGTGGTATGGGGGCCGGAGTCCAGGGTCCAAAGTCCAAAGTCCAAAGTCTGAAACGGGGAGTTCAATGCCTGCGCCGGGCGCTCTCGATCCCGATTCAACCATCGGACTTTTGTTGATGCGGCCGCAGGTCGTAAGCAAGACCACCAGGCACTACGACGCGCTTATTCGCGCAATCGAAGCGGAGGGGTTGAGCGTTATTCCAGCACTATCGACGTTGATGGACAACCGCGAGGCCGTCAGTAAATTCTTCGTTAGTGACGAGGCGTCCAACGTCCAAAGTCGGGGCAGTAGCCCGACCGTCAGGAAGGGCGTAACACCAAAAACCAAAGATCAAAGACCGAAGCCCAGTGGCGAAACAACTGACCAAGGACCACTGACTGCTGACCGTTCCCGCGTCAGCCAAATCGTCTCGTTAACTGGTTTCAGTTTTGTTGGCGGGCCCGCGATGAACGACAGCGAGGCCGCCTCCGACTTCCTGCAGCAGTTGAATCGGCCGTACCGCTCGGCAGTCAGTTTAGACCTGCAGACTATCGACGCCTGGCGCTTGTCGCAAACGGGTCTCAACCCGGTGCAAGCCGGAATGCAAATCGCGATTCCCGAAATCGACGGCGCTACGGAGCCTTTCATTTATGGAGGGCTGCCGGCCAGTGGCGTTGAGCCGATTGCGCTCGAGGATCGCTGCGTCAGATTTGCGCGACGACTCAAGCGTTGGAACCGTTTGCGCACCGCCCCGCGCGGCGAGCTCAAGCTTGCCATAACTCTCTTCTGCTTTCCACCGAACAAAGGAAACATCGGCACCGCGGCCGATCTCGACGTGTTTCCGAGTCTTTGGGACACGCTCAACAAACTCAAAGCCGAAGGTTACAACGTCGAACTGCCTGACTCCGCTGAAGGGTTGCGAGAAAGTTTGATTGGTGGAAACGCAGAAAGTTTCAACGCTACCTGCAACGTTGCGTATCGCATGAGCGTTGAGGAGTATCGTCGTCTTTGTCCTTACGTTGAGGAGGTTGAGGTTGACTGGGGAGCTGCCCCGGGGAGCGTTAATTCGTTTGGACGCGAACTATTGGTCCAGGGTCTTCAGCTTGGCAATGTTTTTGTCGGCGTGCAGCCGACCTTCGGCTACGAAGGTGATCCGATGAGGTTGATGATGGCGCGCAGTGGTGCGCCGCATCATGGCTTCATGGCCTTCTACACTTATCTTTCGC
>DASYMB010000332.1:0-6161 GCA_036009285.1 Pyrinomonadaceae bacterium
GCGCACGCCGGAGCCAACAGGATGATGTCCCCCGGTTGCGCCGCCTGAAAAGAAAGCGTGACCGCCTCGCTCATGTCAGCGGCACGCGCGCTCGGAGCGAAATCTCCCAGCTCGCGCGCGATTGTCTCCGCATCTTCTCCAATCAGAATCATCTTCCGGACCTTTCTGCCTACGAGTGAAGCCAGGGGAGCGTAGGGAGCTTTCTTTCCCCGACCGCCCAGAATCAAAACTATCTTTCCCACCTCGTCTTCAAATGCTTCAAGCGCTTTGACAGTCGCATCCACGCTCGTCGCTTTCGAGTCGTTGTAAAACTTTACGCCGTCTAACTCTGAAACAAATTCCAGCCGGTGTTCGACCGGGGCAAAATTTCTGATTGTCTCGCGCATCGATTCCGGAGCGGCGCCACACGCGAGTCCGGCCGCAAGCGCCGCGAGTACATTTTCCACATTGTGACGGCCACGAAGTTTCATCTCATCCGAATTTAGTAACACCCGCTCGCGCGTGTGAGTACGCGAAACAATCTCGCGCCCTCGCAGAAACAGTCCTTCCTCGAGTTGTTGCCGGGCGCTGAAGCGGGCCACGTGTGCGCGCAGCCCCCTCGTCCAGGTCGAAACAATTTCGTCGTCCGCGTTTAGAATCGCCACATCTTCGGACGTCTGGTTCATAAAAATTCGGTGCTTCGCAGCGGCATAGTCAGTAAATGATTCGTAACGGTCCAGGTGGTTTGGCGTAACGTTTAGCACTACAGCAACCGACGGATGAAATTCTTTGATTGTCTCCAACTGAAAACTCGACAGCTCCACTACGGTCCAACCATCAGCACGCGAACTTTCAACTAAGGAGACGAGGGGCGTGCCGATGTTTCCGCCGACGAGGGTTGGCAGGCCCGCGTCCTTGAGCATTTCCCCAATCAGCGTGGTCGTCGTCGTTTTGCCGTTCGAACCCGTGATGGCGACTATCCGGCCTTTCAAATAACGCGATGCCAGTTCGACTTCGCCGATGATCTCGGCCCCGGCGCGCTCCGCATACCGGACCGGAATCGCTTTCGTGGGAACGCCCGGACTAATCACCACCAGATCGAGATTGTCGAGCAGCCAGCCGGGCACGTCTCCTGGCAAGATCCCGACGCCTTCACTCTTGAGCGCGGTGGCCTCGGCGCCCCATTTTTCAATTGGCTGCGCGTCGTTGAGCGCCACCGTCGCGCCGCGTGCCGCTAAAAACTTTGCGCATGCGATCCCGCTGCGCGCCGCGCCGAGCACCAAAACTTTCTTGCCGTTGACATTCAAATAATTTCACGTCCCAGTAGGACAGACATTCCTGTCTGTCCTTTTGTTCCTTTAACGAGAGGACTGGCAGGAATGCCAGTCCTACCTCAGTTTCAAAGTCGACAGGCTCAACAACGCAAACAGGATCGCCAAAATCAAAAACCGAAACACGATCTTCGACTCTTTCCAGTCCTGCATTTCAAAATGGTGATGCAACGGAGTCATCTTAAATAACCGCCTGCCGGTGCCTGTCGTACGTTTCGTCATTTTGAAGACGCCCACCTGGAGCATCACTGACAACGCCTCGATCACAAACACACCGCCAATCATCAGCAACATGAATTCCTGTTTCGTGAGCACCGCCACTGTCGCCATCGCGCCGCCGATAGCGAGGCTGCCCACGTCGCCCATAAAAACTTCCGCCGGCGGCGCGTTGTACCAAAGGAACCCGAGGCTCGCGCCGGCCATGGCGCCGCAGAAGACAGTCAGCTCGGCTGCTTCCGGCCGGTGTGTCAGCTCCAAATACTTCGCCCATCTCGCGTCGCTGCTCAGGTAGGTTAGTGCGGTCAGCGCGGTCATGGCGATGAAGGTCACGCTTATCGCCAGGCCGTCCAAACCGTCCGTCAAGTTCACACCGTTCGAGAAACCCAACAGGACGATGACGATGAAAAACAAATAAAGAATCGGACCGATGAAACTGATTCCGTTGGGCGCTGCCGTCGCTTTGATAAAAGGAATGCTGACGTTCCACGAATAGTCGCTGGCGAAATATTTGGTTAAAACGAACAGCACCACCCAGACCCCGATCGCAATCAACAGTTGGCCCAGCAACTTTTGTTTGCCGGTAAGGCCCAGACTGCGTTGCCGGCTCATCTTGTAGTAGTCGTCCGCGAAGCCGATGGCGCCGAACAGCAGCGTCGCTATCACAACCGTCCAAACGTAAACACTCGAGAGCCTGGCCCAGAGCAAAGTTGAAATGACCACTGAGCCGACTATCAGCACGCCTCCCATGGTGGGCGTTCCGCGCTTGGCCATGTGGGCCGAGGGTCCTTCTTCGCGAATCTGCTGTCCAATGTTCCATCTTCGTAGTGCTGCGATCAGTTTGCCGCCGAATAGAAGCGACAGCAGCAGCGCTGTAATCGAGGCGTAGGCCGTGCGAAACGTGACGTACTGAAAGACGTTGAGCGCCTTGATTAGAAACCAATCTTTCTCCTTGAAATGGTTATAGAGCAGTTCGTAAAGGACGTAATAAATCATTCGGGATTCTCAAATGCACTGAGGGGGTAGTAGCTCGACCGTTAGGAAGGGCGCCACTCTATTTACGATAGGCGCCCTTCCCAACGGTCGGGCTATTGCCCCGTTTCTCGTCCGACTCAGCCAACGGGAACTGGTCGCGGATAGCAGCGACTATCTTCTCAGTCGCGACGCCCCGCGATCCCTTTACTAAAACGAGATCGCCTTCCCTAATCTCTTCCACAATTGCGCGAGCCGCCTCCTCCGAAGTTTCGAAGAAACGAGTGTCACTCACGCCGCCGTCCTGCGCGCCCGCGACGAGTTGCGCCGCCAAACCGCGCACTCCCCAAACCACCTCAACTCCGGCGCGACCAATCTCGCGACCGGCTTCGCGATGAAGCGCAGCCTCGTCGGCCCCGAGTTCCAACATCTCACCGGCAATAACTATCCGCCGTTTCGAGTTAGCGGAACCTTCAGTGATAGTGCGCACCATGTTAACCAGGGAACGCGGATTCGAATTGTACGAATCGTCTACCACTCTAAAGCCGGCTGCGAAATCAAGCACCTCTCCACGCATCCGTGGCGGCCGGGCGGTATTCAAGGCCTCGGCAATTTGCCCTGCCGTAATTTCAAAACAGGTGGCCACGGCCGCGGCCGCCAGCGCATTCATCAGATTGTGTCGTCCACTCATATGCAGCGTCGCCGGCGCTTCGCTGAGGGGAGTTTGCAAACGAAACTTGATCGAGCCGAGCCGGCTGGTGTCGATCTCCTTTGCGGCGACGTCCGCTTTGTTCTCGATGCCAAAAGTAACGGTGCGCCCGCGATGCTTGTCGCGCATTTTGATTACCCACTCGTCATCGGCGTTTAGTACCGCGGTGCCGCCCGGCTTCAGACCTTCAATCAGTTCAGCCTTCGCCGCCGCAATGTTTTCTATACTTCCCAGATACTCCAGATGCACGGGCGCGATCATCAACTCCACCGCAATGTCTGGCGGTGTAATTTTGCAGAGCCTTTGAATCTCATGCGTGGGCGAAGACATCCCCATTTCGAGCACCGCCACGTCGAACTGCTCCGGCGATCTGCCTTCGCTTACCATTCTGAGGACCGACAACGGCAAGCCGAGGCCGTTGTTGTAGTTTCGCTCGCTCTTCAGCACGCGGCGGCCGGTCGTGCTCAGGAGATGCGCGGTCAATTCCTTCGCAGTAGTTTTTCCCGCGCTTCCGGTAATGCCCACCACGGGCTTGCCCCAGTTTTCATAGACGCGATGGGCGAGCGTTTGCAGCGCCGCGATGGCATCGTCAACCAACAGCAACCGATCCTTGAAAACGACGAGGGACTGATCTCCCGCTACTCGATCGGCGCGCGCGACAGCGGCGATTGCTCCACTGCCAAGCGCGCCCTCAATGTACCGATGGCCGTCATGAAACGTTCCGTTGAAGCCGGCGCGGGCGTAGTCCTCTTGCGATAAAGCGAAGAAGAGCTCGCCCGCTTTTACCGACCTCGAGTCGATGGAAAAATCTGTAATTTCCTTGTCAAACAACTCGGCGCTTACGTCATTGGCGCTGGCGCCCATCAAAAGAGATGCTTCGCGAACGTTCACGTGATTCCGACCTCTTGCTCCTTAATCAACAGTAACGTATCGCCATCCTCGCTGTCCTCATACCCCGCAGAATAATTTATGCGAACCGTGGACGCCGGTGTTGCCGCGTACTCTGTCGCATAACTGTGAAACTCCGAGACCGATCGCGCGGTCTCGGGAAATAATTCATCGGCGTGGTCGAGAGCGATCGCGCGGTGCGTCACGCGGCTCAGGCGTAAACGTTTTCTACACGCTGTCACTCTGTCCCTTAGACCACTGCCACTGATCTCGTTACTAAGTATTCGATGGGGGATCATTTGCTTGCTCCGCGTTTTTCTGTAAAGCAAACTGTTAGTTTGCTTCCGTTTCGTTAACCTCCAACTTGAAGGGGACCGGGCGACGATCGCAAACTAACAGTTTGCTTTACGTTCAGTAGCAAACTAACAGTTTGCTTTACGTTCAATTCAGTTTGCCAAAGTCCACATAAATGATTTCTCCCTGGCGCAACTCCGCTCCAGCGCCGGGAGTTTGTCCTAAAGCGCGGCCACCCTCGCCGCGTGCTTCGAGTTGCATCCCTAATTGCGCACAGGCGCGGGCGACATCGCGCACGCTGCGTCCACGCAAATCCGGCATCAGGATCGCGTTGCTGGTCGCCACGGCATAAACAATTTCGCCGCCTTTGTTGTCGCGCGCGGCAACCCTGGGCATCGTTGAGTCTCTCGACTCTTGTTCTCTAACATCTTCGTCACGACGCTTTTCCTCGTCGCGCATTTTCGAAATCTCTGCCGGCGTCTGCACGGCGCGCGCCACCAGTTCAGGGTTCTTGAAATCGGTGTCTGGAATTACGCCCATCTCCGGCAGAATCTGCTCGGCAATTTGCCGAAATACGGGCGCAGCCACATCGCCGCCGTGATAGGCGCCGCCGGGTTCGTCTATCACCACGATGATTACCACCGCGGGATCGTTAACCGGAGCAAAACCTACAAACGAAGCTACAAACTTCGTCTTCGAATACGTTCTTGTCTTCGGGTCAATCTTCTGCGCGGTGCCGGTTTTCCCCGCGGCTGTATAGCCGTCGAGTTGGGCCTTCTTCGCGGTTCCATTCAACGTGACGCCCTCGAGCATTCCTCTGAGCGCGCTTGCTGTTTGTTTGCTGATAACCCGACGCTGCTCAGGGTTGGGACGATAGGACGAACCACCACCGGCACTGCGAATCTCGCGAATCAGATGAGGCGCCACTCGCACGCCGTCGTTTGCCAGCGCGCCGAAGGCCGCAGCCATTTGCAACGGCGTAACACCAACTTCCTGGCCAATTGCTACCGAACCAATCGACGAAGGCTGCCAGCGACTCACGGGACGAATCACGCCGGCAGTTTCTCCCGGCAGTTCAACGCCGGTACGCGAACCAAAGCCAAAGCGAGTGATGTATTCGTACATCGTCGGATCGCCAACTCGCAGGCCGAGTTTGATCGCCGCGACGTTACTTGATTTAGCAAGCGCGTCGGCGATAGTCAAAGTTCCAAACGGATGATGATCGTGGATCACACGCTTGGCTACCGTGATGGATCCCATCTGGCAATCTATTGTGTCGCTCGGCTTAGCTAGTCCTTTTTCGATGGCTGCGGAGAACGCCACAACTTTGAACGTCGACCCCGGTTCGTAAATATTCTGCAGCGCCCAATTGTTTCGCGCCGCCGGCGATGCGGCGCCAACGTCGTTCGGATCAAACGTGGGCGCATTGGCCAATGCCAGAATTTCCCCCGTATGCGGATCGAGCACAATCGCCGTTCCCGCTTTCGCGCCAGACTGTTCAATCGCCATAGTCAACGCCGTTTCAGCCTGATATTGAATAGACTGATCGATCGTAAGCACTACAGTCTGGCCGGGCCGGCCGGCAACCTCAGTGCTCTCGTAAGCGCGGCCGCGAGAATCTTTTTCGATGAAGACCTTGCCGGGTTCGCCCGTTATCTTTTCGTTGTAAACCTGTTCGATTCCCGCGAGTCCGGTTCCATCGAGCCCCACAAACCCCAGCACGTTGGCGGCGAGCGATCCGTTGGGATAGAAACGCTTCGGCTCTTTTTTAG
>DASYMB010000333.1:0-6712 GCA_036009285.1 Pyrinomonadaceae bacterium
GTAAAGGCTATGAAGATCCACGATCGCAATCTGATAGTTGTTCTGCTCGCAGTTCTGTCGTCAATGCCAATTGCACTAAGCGCGAGTGCTATCGGACAAGACGCGAGTACGGTGAACATTCGGCCGACCGTTCCTCCAACAAGCCGAGGACTGCTGGCGGCGGACGTTACTGTCAGTAAGAAACGCGTGCGCGTCGGCGAGTGGGTCACCGTCACTATGGTTGCGCCTCCAGGCGTTAGTCGCCCGCTGTTCAGCGTAAGTTTCGGAGATGGGAACAAACAGGAAACCACTAATACGCAAATCAATCACAAGTATGGAAAGATAGGGCACTACGACGTCTATGCCTGGGTCACGCCACAAAAAGACTCGCCACGAAGAGACACTCCAAGCGTCTCGCTTTCTGCTGATCCAAAGCTGGTGCTGGTGAAGCGCCCCGTGAAATTCAATGCACGGATTGACCCTGATTATCCCGACATCAAATTCCGCTTTGTGTTTGGCGACCGGGAGCAAACAGGCTGGCAGGACCAGTCACAAACCGTACATGCTTACGACCTGGCCAATACCTATCTGGCGCATGTCGATATTGGCGGGTTGGACAATGGAGCCTTCAACTTGCTTGGCCGAAGTGCGCGGCAATCGATTCAGGTAAACTTTCCGCAGCCGTCGGTAGAGCTAATCGCAGAGCCAACCAGGGTTGAGGTTGGAAGTCCGGTTAAATTCACCGCGGTGGCGGTACCCAGGGACCCGAATATCAATTACCGTTTTGTTTTTGGTGACGGCACGCCGCCAACCGCGTGGCAAAACAGCTCACAAGCAACACACCAGTACGCTTCAGCCAACACCTACTCTGCCTATGTTGAGATTAGCACGGCCCGCGCCGCGCTCAGTGGGGCGAATATCAGGAGTGGGCGCAAACCGATTCAAGTCATACCGCCGCAGTCTATTTTTGTCGAGCTTTTCGTGAAGCCAACCAAAATAGAAACGGAAAAGCCGGTGACGCTTATTGCGCGAGCTGATTCCAGAGATCCGAATATTAGGTATCGGTTCTTCTACGGTGACGGTTCGTCGAGCGATTGGCAAACTCTTCCCCTCTCGAGGCACAAATATTCCGCCGCCGATAATTATTTTCCGTATGTTGAAGCGGGATTCGTGAACAACAATCAAGGCGGCAAAGTAGTGGCTACGAGTAAACCAAAACAGGTCGCCGTCACTTCACCGACGCCAACACCCACACCGACGCCGAAACCAACGCCAACGCAAACACCAACTCCGACACCTGCCGGTTCACCTACGCCATCGCCTAATGCTTCGCCTGGTGCTTCGCCGAATCCGTCGCCAAGTGGTTCGCCTACAGCATCGCCTGGTGCTTCGCCGAATCCATCGGCGAGTGGCTCACAGACGCTATCGCCCGAGAGCTCGCCCCTGCCGCCCGGACCAGTTTGGCCCTGGACCTTTCCCTGGTGGTATCTTCTCATTGCGCTGTTGGTTGCCGGCGGTGGGTACTGGGCCTTCAAAGCTCTGTTCGTGCCCCCGCCAACTTTCCGTTCACGTTCGGATGCCGGTAGTTCACAAGTGGACCAGGAAGGCAAACCCCTGGCGATCGAGTCTCAAATACTTCTGAAGCCAAACATCGCTGAGGGCAAATATCGTGTGGGCACGGATGAGGGAAACTTGATTCGATCGGTAAAGAGGGAGAATGAGGAATGACTGATTCACCTGCCACTCTTCGCGATGTCTTTGAACTTCCCGAACCAAACGCCCCCGAAGCGTCGTCTGCGGAATGGAAAAACTTTCAGGAGAAGATTATCAAAGAGGTCAAAGGCGTTAAGCTCGCCTCGATGCCCGACATCACGAAGAAGTTTGGCGAGTTGTTTGATATTCCCATCCCCGATATATTCCTGGCGTCATGGACAAAAGCCGAGGCCATCCAAAAGGTGCTGGAGGAATCGCGCAAGTCTCCGGAGACGGTGATGGACATCGAACTTGGAGAGCACACCATCGTCAGTCAACATAAACCCTGCATCGAGGTTAAGATTCAGAATGCGGTCGTCAAGAAACTCGAGTTTACGCTGCGCCTCGGCTTTGTGCTGAAGGGTTTCAACCTGAAAATCAAAAACGGCGCGGTTCGAGAGATACAAACGGGCCTGTGTCAGGCGAAGGGGACGGTCGCGTATGGCGAGCTGGTTATTGCGGAGAAGAAACTCGAGCCCATCGCTTTGCCGCTTTCGATAAAGCTTTCCCAGGACGAGCCTGAGCCGGAGGAACAAGAAGTTGTCGCGGCGGACGAGAGCGCTCCACTACCAGAGGACGAACCTTCCTGAAGACCAGTCGTGCTCGTCGGTGCGTCCGATTGGTTATTCAAAATAAATACAGCATGAAGCGTCTTACAGTTCAGATCGTAGTGCCTCTCATAGTAGTCGCAGCGTTAGTCTTCCTCGCAGGGTTTGAATCCGGTATGAGCCGCGGCCAGTCTAAGGCAACGAGTAGTAAACCGGATCTTGATGCTGCCAGACGCAACGCGTTGCTGAGCAGGGAACTGGCCTGGAAGTTTGGCGGGAGACAACAGCAAGGTTGGTATATCTACACACCGCTGATTGAGCGACTCGTCAACACGAAGCGGGACAGTGCCAGCACGCAGTTTGCGAAGGCAGTCGCGGCTTGGCAGGAAAAGTCAGCGCTCCGGCCTAGCGGGGTGCTTGACGAGGAAACACTCTATGCGATGATCAAGACCTGGCAAGACGCGCGATTAAAGGATCGAACAGTTGCACCGCCTGACCAACTACTCACCGCTCCACTTCCGGATTTTTATGATCCAACCCGCGCCGAAGAACTCCGGCAAGTTGAGCGGCGCACGTACGCGGCTTATAAGCGAATGGTGGCGGCCGCAGTCGCCGACCGGTCGCTCGGCCTCGGCCATACGCGCGGCGAGCTTGCTTCCAATGAGAAGTACCTGAAGATTATTTCAGCTTTTCGCTCGCGCGAGTATCAGGAGAAGCTGCGCCGCGAGTCGCCAAATTCGGGAAGCGCCGGCCTCGCCGTTAACAGTCCTCATTTCACCGGACGCGCGCTCGATCTTTACGTCGGCGGTGAGCCGGTTGATACGGGGGATTCAAACCGCGCCTTGCAGGTGGAGACGCGCGTTTACCAATGGCTGGTGCGTAACGCAGAACGATTCGGCTTCCGACCTTACTGCTATGAACCGTGGCACTGGGAGTACGTTCGCTAAGAAAGTCCAAAGTCCAACGTCCAATGTCCAATGTCCGTTAGCGAGTTAGACTTTGGACTTTGGACTTTGGAGGTTCGACTTTTGGACGATTTCGGAATCAGCGGCAGCAGCCGTCCGTCTTCCAGCGCGCGTCCCTCCGCGATGCTGCTGGTCGCCACAACAAACTGCGTGTGCCGAGTCACTTTTCGTAGCATAGCTTTAAGCGTGGCGTCGTCCAGATTCGACAAATCTACATTCGCGGCTTGGAGTTCTGCGCGCAGCAGTGAGGGGCGGTTTGTTCCGCGTTCGTACACGTCGGGATAAACGTGAAGGACTCCCTCCTCGACGACGAGCGTATCGTAGTTAATATCGACCGACACTGGTTCAGCGAGATGGACCACAAGCGCGCGCGAGCCTCGCTTCGCCGCCGCGATACGCTTAGCTGACACAGGCGCACTTCGCGCCGCGACAATCTTCTCGGCGAGGTCGTAGAGTTCAGAGCGCAGCATTCGTATGCAGCCATGCGAAACGAGGTTGCCGAGATCGGTAGTCTTCGCCGCTTGATGAATCAGGTAGCTATCGCCCAAAGGAATTTTCATTTTGCCGAGCGGGTTGCGCGAATCGCTTGCTTTGATGACTTCGCCGGGGCTCACACCTTTCATCTCGAGCACCCAATCGCTGGAAGGTGGTATCCACGCCGGGTTCCAGATCAGATCGTTGGCTTCACGGTTGCCAATGTAAATTGGATGTTCCTTCATGCCGACGCCGACGAAATAAGACTTCACTTCCTTTCCGTTTTGCCAGAGTGTCAGGCGAAACGAAGGCACGTTCAAAGTGAGACGTATGTCGGGCGCGTTAGGAGCAAAATCGGCAAGCTCGATGCGTCCACCTGTTAACCTGTCCGAGCGCTCAGACTCGTTCCGGTCCGCGGCCGTCAGCAGCGATACTGCTTTTTGCGATGATGTCTGAGCTAATGCGGTTTGCAATCCACCATTGATCAGACAAAGGCAGGCGAGCACAAACGCCCACGAAGCCGTCCGGTTTCTGCGTTGAGATACAAAGCATTTGTTATTTGTTTTGAGCATCGGAGCGATTACCACCACTTCTCCTTAAGTTTTCCCCCAGTTTTCCCCCAGTTTTCCCGAAGTGCCGAGAGAGCCTAACGAAAAAGCGGCAAGCTTTTCAACCTGCCAGTTTTCTAGGAACGCTTAAGACGTTTTGCGCTTGATAGCAGTAAGGTATATTCCGAGGACGGACAACCAACATCGAACCTATTCACAACGAACTCGCATCAATCTTATCTGTCTCCCGCATACATTATCCGGTGCCACTTAAGAGAGTGGCTTGATCTATCAATCACTTGACACAGTAATCATGAACCGACTGGGAATGAATCAGGATTCTCAGCCTGGAGGAGTTTCAAATGCAGATCTTGAATGAGCTTTTGGACCACATCACCGTTGGGGCACCGCAGGTGTTCGAGGAGGTGCAGGTTTTCCCGCTGTTCGGCAACCAGAGTGACTTGGCATCGTCGTTTCTCCAACTCGATGAAGCGCTGGAACAAGGACTGGCCGAGATCACCGAGGTGTCGGATGGCGGCAGTGTCCCGCAACTTACGGTAATTAATAAGGCGCCGCGGGACATCATCATTTATGACGGGCAACAACTGATCGGAGCCAAGCAAAACAGAATCGTAAATATTACGGTGGTCGTCGCGGCAAACTCGACTTTGCCGATTCCCGTCTCCTGTGTTGAGCAGGGACGCTGGCGTTATACGAGCCCGGGGTTCGCGTCGTCGGCTAACTTTTCCTATCCCAGCCTGCGCCGCTCAACACATAGCGACGTAACCGACAGCATGAGAAGCGAGAGCGGCTTCGGCACGGATCAGTCCGCGGTGTGGGGGAATATTTCGGCCAAGGCGGCTCGCATGGATGTTTTCAGCGATACGGGCGCGATGGCCGACATCTATGAGAGCCAGGCGCCGGAACCGGAAGTATTAAACGCGGCCTTCAAGGTAGTAGAGAATCAAATCGGTTACATGGCATTCATCAAGGGCGGCTTCGCCGGCAGCGATCTCTTCAGTTCTTCGACGGTGTGTCGCGGGAAGATGGAGAAATTGCTGCGCGGTTATTATCTTGACTCGCGAGATCATGGAGTCACGTTCGAAAAAGTTGCGATCGAGGAGATTCTACGAGAGGTAAGGGCCGCCGAGCACCGCGAGTTCAAAACTGTAGGCAAAGGCAGAGACAGACGCTTCGATGCGGCCCATGTGCAAGGCTCATGGAAAGAAGTTGACGGGTTTATTCCGCACGTGGCCATCTTGCCGAAAGCGTGACGCGCATAGCTCGAGCAACTTCAATAGTACTTGTCAAAAAATGAAAAGCGGCCGGCTCGATAGTTCAAGCCTGCCGCTTATCTTTTGAAAAAATGGGAGCCGAGCAGGGCTCGTGACATCAAAAAAGCAAGTCAAAGCCGCCACTGAAAAATCTATGATAAGGCGACAAGAACTCGCCGAAGCGCGGATCGGCGGTGTTGGAGCGAACGTTTCGCGGATTGAAATGGTTAGTGAGGTTGAAACCGCGGAGCGATAACCTTATTCCGTACTTCTTAGTCACTTGGAAGTCTTTGGCAATTTCGGTATCGAGCGAGACAAAAGTAGGGAATCTGCTGTGGTCTGAGTTGCGTTCACCAATAAAGTTTTGTTCAGCGTCGCGCACGGAGTAAGGAAAACCAGTGCGCACCTCGAAGATTGGGGCCACCGTGATGCGTCGAGGCAGGCTGAAAGTACCCCACGCGAGCAAGCGGTTTGGCACATCGAACGGCAGATTCGAGTATTGGTTAGCTCGAATAACCGGGGCGCCGAAATCGCCGAAATAACTATTGAAATCGTTTAAGTCTCCCCGCGCCCGTGAGCGAACGTAGGAGACAAAAAACTGATCCTTATTCGGCAGGCGGAAAAGCCCGGTCAATTCCACAGCGCGATAGGTGGCCTGCCCAGCCGAGCGCAACACGATGCCGCTTCGCCCTCTGAAGTCTAACTCAGGGTTAACGATGTAAATGTGATCCGTGCGACTCGCCGTCACATTCGCGCGTAAGTTGAACCAGGGCGCGACGATCTGGTCCAGTTGTAAATTCCATCGGAAATTCTCCGGAACAAAGCCCGCATCCACGTTCGACCTTCTGCGAAAGTCGAGAGGAGTGATGGGTGGCGTATCAACCAGGACGTTCACGAAATGATGGCTGTCGACCACCGTCACACCGTCCGCCTGGTAGCGGGTCACAGTTCGTGACGGGTACCGACCGAAGCTGCGGATGTTGAGGGGCACCTTGTCGTAAAAGAATCCCATGCCTCCTCTCAAGACCGTCCGATCATCATTAAGGGGAGACCAGGCAAAGCCTGCACGCGGCGCCAGATTGGTCTCGTCCGCAACTTGCTGGTTTTCATATCTCAGACCGACGTCAAAGTTAAGATTCGAACGCAATAACAAACGATCCTGAACGAAGCCC
>DASYMB010000334.1:0-3208 GCA_036009285.1 Pyrinomonadaceae bacterium
CTAATCTTTTCTGGGTTGAGTTGTTGGTTTATGTAATTGTCCAGACCCATGGCTTTGACGCGCGCTACATCCCCGGGCCGCGCGCCAAACCCCAGCCGATTCAGAACGTGCAGTATGCGCTGGTCTTCAGTGAGACTGGCCTTTGCCGTAATTCTCTTTTGCTGCGCCGACACGCCGAGCGAGAGTGTGCCGGCAAGAAGGGCGAATCCCGAAATGAACGCAGCAGCGTGGCTCGCGATTCTATTTCCACGAGAAACCAAAGTGCTATTTGAGCTTTTCATATCGACAGGTTTTCCAATCAATTGAATCGGTGACTTCTTACGTCAGTCCTGAGGCTCCGGCCAAAACCGAATATATCCTTTCGCAAGTCTTTAGACGTGTGTTCAGCCGAGAAGGTTTGGAAAAAGACGTGACGAAGGTGAATGCTCAACGGTTGCAAGAGATTTTTCATCTCCGCTCCCGCAGGCATCCGTCATCACTCGTTGCGACATGCTGCCGCGCCGACTAAGCTTCTTATGTGAATTTTGAATGGGACGAGGCGAAGAGATACCAGAACTTTCATAAGCACGGACTTGATTTTGCCGACGCCTGGGAGATATTTGAGGGGCCGTTGCTACTAGAGCTTGATTCGCGAAGTGACTATGGCGAAGATCGTTGGACTGGTATAGGCTTATTGGGGAACCGGGTCGTTGTCATAACCTTTACCGTGCTTGACGGACAAACAAGACGCATTATTTCCTTGCGGAAGACATCACAACATGAGCGTAAGAAATTTGAAAAAGAAGTCAGTGACCGACTGGGCGCGGATTGACAAAATGACGGACGATAAAATCGATACGTCAGACATCCCACCATTGGACGATAAATTCTTTAAGTCGGCGAAGTGGCTGTTGCCTCGCTGGTGTATCGACCTAAACGATTTTAGGCAAGCTAAAGAATTCGCTGCGCACATTCTTAAAAGAAAGTGGCAGCAAGATCTTAATGAGACTCCGGTGCGGCGCTTGGAGCACAAGGCATTCAATACGTCTTTGATTGTGTCCTACGCGAGACCCTTCCATAACAACAAGACTCTTAAAGGCGCACCCGAATCATCGCTGAGAAAGCAGGTTGTGAAAGTATTGAACCACGCTGAAATCGAGCTACATGATCGAATCTTGAGATTGAGGGATACCGTTGTTGCCCATTCGGATGGGAGGGCGCTCCAAGTTTTTACCAGCGGTTCCCTCACTTTTATGCGAGTAGTTGAAAACTTGAGCGAGTCAGAAGTCATGCTACTCAAGCGCATGACTAAGAAATGGATTGATTATCTGGAAATTGAGAGCTCGAACTTCAAAAGGCGGCTTGCCCTAGCTGTTCAAGGCGACAGTAACTCAACTGTATCTGTTCAGAGTCGTGTTCGTGCGAAGAGGTAGGGTGGAGTCCTTATCGCATCGGACGCGGGAAGCTGACCGGCGATCTATTTCCCTGTTTATCAACCGCGCGGACGCCGAAGAAATAGTTATCTTTCGACATGCCCTTCATCGTGTAGGTAGTTACATTGCCCACGGCGCGCGCGTTGGTCCAAACGGGCGAAGTCGTATCGCGCCAGACAATTTCGTAACCGGCGAGATCCTTTTCCTTGTTAGCATCCCACTTCAGATCGGTATCGTTGGTCAGCCGTGTCGTCACGATGCCGGCGTTCTTCGGTCGGGCGGGAGCGAGCGCGAGCATGGCCAATGAAGCGGCATTGACGCGAGTGACGTTGCCGATATAGTTGAAGTCGTCAAACTGAGGCAGGTCGCCGTATTGCACGCCGTTTTCCAGCCGCACGTTCTGATGTTGATGGCGATAGTCTTCATTGGTCTCTGTAAACCTGACGGCAGCAAAGCCGCGCTCCAGAAATGGCCGGTGATCGCCGCCACGTAAATAACGATCGCGCCGGTAGATCATCATCACTCGCATTCCGGGCACATAACGCGACGCAGTTTCTTTGATGAAGCGCGCCAACTGCCGCGAGCTCGAATCGTTCTCTCCCCCAACTCCGCGGCGGACATTGGCTTCCTCGCTGCTTTCATTTGAGGGCACGCCTTCCGAGAACACGCGCACCGTCCGTGCATCGCGAACGCCATTGCCGCCAAGCGAGCTGCCGATAATGTCGTTCGTGAACATCGCTTCGACGTCCATATGCTTTTGCTTTGCTTGCTCGGCGAAGTAGGTCGAGCCAAGCAAACCCTGCTCCTCGCCTGCCACGGCCATAAAAATAATGGTCGCGTCAAACTTGTATTTCGCCATCACGCACGCCAGCTCCAAAACCGCGGCCGTCCCCGAAGCATCATCGTTTGCGCCGGGGGCGTCACACTTTGCATTCGTGGGACTGGTGCACATTGAATCGTAGTGTCCACTGACGACGTACGTGCGCCGTTCGGATTCCGGCTGAGTTCCTTTCAGGGTCGCCACGACGTTTGTGATCATCGTCGGTTCGGGTACGCGTTCCGCTTTAGGCTGTTCGAAGGCTTGCTTCTCGACGGTCATGCGTCCGCCCGATTGCTCCGCTGCTTTCGAAAACTCGCTGAACAACCAATCGCGCGCGGCGCCGATTCCTCGATTAGGATCATTCTGAACCGAAAGCGTGTTGCGCGTGCCGAAAGATACAAGCTTCCGAATTGTCTTCTCGATGTTGCGCGCATCGATCTCTCTGACGATTTGCGCAATCTGCTGTTGGTTTCGTGGAGCAGCGACTGGTGGACTTAAACGATTTGTCCTCGTAGCAGCGCCGGAAGTTTGTGCATCTGCTGAGCTCATCGTTAGTAACGGTACGAAAACAAGCAGCGTTGCCACTGGGATTGTTTTGCGTAGTGAACTCAGGATCATCGGCTCTGGTTATCCATGATTGATTTTTAACGGGCTGCGGGATCGGAGCCTTCTCTGTAAGCCGGGCTGAAGGTTCGCGTGGTGTGCTCGGTAACACTCGGAACCGGTTCAAGTCGCGGCGGAAATTGTTGTCGCGCTGGGGGTATTTGTGCCTGAGCACGCGGCTGAATCTGCGGTTGGTACGTTTCCCGATTCAGTGAAACGACTTTTAACCAGAAACGAAGGATGAGGGCGGTGCAGCCAAATAGAGTGGCCATACTGAAAATGACCATCCAGGTAATGGCGGCAGGATGAAGCTGCATTTGCGCCAGTTGCTTCGCGCCATCAAGGATGATTCCAAGCCCGCCCATCACAGTTA
>DASYMB010000335.1:0-4373 GCA_036009285.1 Pyrinomonadaceae bacterium
GTCCCTGATAAAGCGGGCAGCGGGTACAGTCTCCAATGTCCGCCCAAATCTCCGCAAAAGTTTCCGCGGACTTTTGGATTTTCAGCGGCGGAGCAGTTAAGTCTCCAAACAGCGAGTCGGACGAACCTGTTACAACTGCAGCAGCGTTGATTGGATTGGCGACGGAGTCAGGCTGAAAGGCAACGGCGGCGCGCGTTGGCATCGCGAACGCTTCGGTGGGCGGAGAAGATTTCTCCGTGCCCTCGACGCCGAGTTCCTTGAAATACGTCAGTTGCTCGCGCGTGTCTTTCAGGAGCGAGAGCAACTCAGCAATTTGGGTTTCGGAACGCATCAGGCTGAGAAGTTATTCGTTTTGAGCGCACGATTAGTACGCTCCAGTCGGGACTAAGCTTTTCTCGACCTCCGCAAAGGCCGCACTGATGTAGACGGTTTGACGCGCGGGCGGAGCCGAACAACCTCGTCCAGAATAATATTCGCGACATTTGTTTTGGCCATCAACGGTACATGAATCGGAGCGTTGCGGTCGCGGCTAATGATTGTTACTTCGTTTGTCACCGTATCAAAGCCAACGCCGTCCTTAGTAACATCGTTCGCGACAATCGCATCCAGATTTTTCGTGTTCAACTTTTCCCGGGCATTCGCCAGGATGTTTTCAGTCTCAGCAGCAAACCCAATTACCAGTAGTCCCTCCTGTTTCGCATTGGCAACGGCGCGAAGGATGTCTGGGGTCCGTTCGAGTTCTAATGAGAGTGACGATCGGGTCTTCTTGATCTTTCGCAGCGAAGGCTCGAGGGGTCGATAATCGGCTACCGCGGCCGCGCCGATAAAGATGGATGCGCCCGAGACTTCATTCATTACCGCTGCATGCATTTCGTCGGCTGAGTTGACGCGAATAACCGAAACATCATCCGGCGCGGCGGTGGTTGTGGCGCCGGCAATAACTGTAACGCGGGCCCCGCGAGTTTTTGCTGCTTGCGCTATCGCAAATCCCATACGTCCGGAAGAATTGTTTGAAAGGAACCGAACTGGATCGATCGCTTCGCGGGTTGCACCAACAGTAATCAACATGTGTTCGCCAGCCAGGTCGCGATTGATTTTCCTTTCCGAGGTTTGAAGAATCTCCAGGGCCGCCGCCACAATTCTTTCCGGTTCACTAAGACGGCCAGGGCCCACGCTCCCGCACGCCATCTCGCCCTCGTCGGGCTCGATTATGTGAACTCCATCCGCTCGGAGTTGCTGCAGGTTTCGTTGAGTTGCCGGATGATGCCACATTGACGTGTTCATCGCCGGCGCAATCAGGACCGGAGCGGTCGAAGCCAGATAGGTTGAGGTTAGGAAGTCGTCTGCAATTCCATTGGCCAGTTTGCCGATGATATTTGCCGTGGCGGGAGCGATGAGGAACAGGTCTACCGTCTGAGAAAAGGTGATGTGGGCAATTGGATCCGGGTTGTCGGGTGCATAGTCATCGACTATGACGTGCGAACCGGAAAGCGCGCGAAAGGTGAGCGGCTGAACAAACTCGCACGCTCGTTTAGTCATTCCGACCCTGACGGTGCAACCTGCCCGTTGCAGCCCGCGCAGCACCTCGGCCGCCTTATAAGCTGCAATGCCGCCACTGATCCCCAGCGCAACTTTTTTCTCGGTAGAAAATCTATCCAAAAGAGAGCCTCGCGCCGCAACAACTTACGTGAAATTAAAGATCAATGTAACATTGCTGAAACGAGGGCGCAACGGAGGTTCACTGAAGGCTTGATAGAATCCGTGGCTGTTCCTGTAAAAGAAATTGCGCGGCATTTCAATCCAAGCCAGAGGTCCAAATCCATGTCTAACATTCGACCACTTCGCTGCAGTCTGCTCGCGTCGCTCGTCATTTTTGGGGCTGTCGCTACCACGTCCGCACAAACAGTCAGGGAAGACGAGCAAGTTGGACCAGTTGTTCGCGCCTACCTGGGATACTTGAGAAACGAGCAGGAAGTTGTCGACGATCGCGCCAGTCGACACGAGGTCAACCAACAGTATTACCGGCGGAACTCAAATCGCATCCGCGCCCTCCGGCAGATGGCGATGCAGATTGCACGCGAAACTCAAAACGACTATCTACCGGAACTCGAGGCGGTTGCGGGAGACGAGTTGGGCCTACTCTTTCAGCGCCCCCCGCGGTTTCAAACTCTCAGGATCGGCGAGATTGTCCAGACGACTTTCAAATACCTGGGCACGGTTCGCAGCGGCGATCTCTTCTACATATTTGCTCGTCTGGATCCTTATGAGCAGGCAGACTTGATGCAAAAGGTCAATCACGATGTCGACAGCCCTGCCGCTTCTGCCGTTTCAAATCCAGTATCCGGGAGCAAAGTGTCAACGCGAGCTCGGCGCGTATCGATGCCTTAGATTGAGTTATTCGACTGAAGCAGCATCAGCTCTACCCCAGGTTGACTTCGAACATTCGACTCCAAGCTCCGATCCAAGCTACTAACTCTTCTCCGGTACTTCCCGTGCGCGTTGGTCCTCCGAGCCGTTGGCGCTCGGTTGGCAAAAGCAACAGATTAGGATGGACTCCGGGTCGACCGTGTGGTAAATTCTTGGCCGACGTAAAAAAGCACAGTTTTGTGGCAAAGTTGACCAAAAGGCTGTTGACAGAGTGCTGGCATTCATGTAATAACTGCCCCGTGTTTTAGGCTTTGCAGACGGCACTTCGGCCTTTAGACATTGCTTTTGATTACGCGGCGCGCAGGTAGTTGGGCTCATGCCTCAATGACATTTTGGCCGTCTCGGCACGCAATCAAGAATTTGTTCACAAATACGGGAGGAAAGTTAATGACTAGCAAAACTTGGAGCCGCAAACCGATCGCGGCCTTGGTGGCAGTTGCCATTTTGAGTGTTTACTCAATGGTGGTTTTGGCATCGCCGGCGGCGAAGGCCCCGTCGGGCGAGTTGTCCATCGCTGGCCAGGTGACTGTAAATGGCGAGGCCGCAGTTTCTGGCGGTACGATTTTTTCGGATAGCATCATCACAACCGCCGAGAAGAGCACTGCCACGGTGAATCTTAGCAAAGTGGGCCGAGTGGAATTGGCTCCCAGCTCTAACCTTAAACTAAGCTTCACGGAAAAGAGCATCATGGGATTGCTCGATAACGGTACTGCGCATGTGTTGGTACTGCCCGGAACATCCGTTAACATCACGACTAAAGATGGCGTGGTGGTAGTCGACGGAACTCAGGCAACCTCGTTCACAGTTAATGTTATCAAGGGAATTACTACATTAAAAACTCACTCCGGTGTGGCCCAGTTGCACGTCGGCAGTGCTGTGAAGCAGGTTGCGGCAGGTGAGAGCGCCACCGCAGGCACGCCGAACCCGAAAGACGATCCGGGTGACGACGATGACAAAATGAGTGGTGGTGAGTTGGCTGCGCTACTGTTGCTCGGCGCCGGCGCTGTTGCCGGAATCCTGTATGCAGCAATGCACAACAACGATCTTAACTTCGGTGGCAATGCAATCGTAATCAGCCCGGCGAAGTAGTCATCGGTTGTTCCGTTCAATAAAATACTGTAGCGCCGCCTTTAAGCGCCGCAGTCAGCTATGCAAAACCTTGCGGGTCACACGATAGATGTCGTGCTTGGCCCGCAAGGTTTTCGCATGCCGATTAGTCCCTTCCTCAGTTCCTGATCCTGAAGGTAATCCTTAATGCACATCGCGGTAATTGGCACAGGTTATGTCGGCTTGGTTACGGGTGCTTGCTTTGCCGAGTTCGGCGTCGACGTTACTTGCGTTGACATTGATTCTGCGAAGATCGCACGCCTCCTCGCGGGCGAGATGCCCATCTATGAACCGGGACTCGAGCAGTTAGTCACTAAGAACATGCAGTCGGGCCGGCTGAAATTCACCACGGACCTCAAGCAGGCGATAGAACAAGCCCTCGTGATATTCCTGGCGGTTGGTACTCCACCCAAAAGCGATGGTTCTCCCGATCTCAGCTTCGTTGAAGCGGCTGCCCGGTCTATTGCCGAATATATGAATGGCTACAAGGTCGTCGTAACCAAATCCACTGTGCCCATCGGGACCGGTGAATATTTGCGGAAGCTCATACGGGAGCAACTGAAATCGCGTCTGAATTTCGGCATAGTTTCCAATCCGGAATTCCTGCGGGAAGGCGCGGCGATCAGTGATTTCATGCGGCCTGATCGCGTGGTTATCGGGAGTCGTGACGAGGAAGCCGTGGCGATTATGCGCGACCTCTATCGTCCGCTTTACCTGATTGAGGCGCCCTTCGTTTTAACTTCACTGGAAGCAGCAGAGCTGACTAAGTATGCTGCCAATGCCTTTCTGGCAACGAAAATATCCTTTATCAACGAAATAGCAAACCTTTGTGAAAGCAT